>NZ_JACJDR010000007.1:0-222378 GCF_014163655.1 Pseudoalteromonas sp. SR45-1
TTGGACCCACCTGACTCCATGCCGAACTCAGTAGTGAAACGAAACAGCGCCGATGATAGTGTAGCATTTGCTATGTGAAAGTAGGACATTACCAGGCTTCAAATTGTAGAAAGCCCGACTAGAAATAGTCGGGCTTTTTTACGTCTGCAGAAAAGTGAAATGCGCGCAATTAACATACACTCACAGCAACACCCATCTCGTAGGCCGGGCGAGCGTAGCGACTCCCGATGTGAAAATCGCAACAAAACCCCTCAATATCTCAGTCGGTCGATACAGTAGCATTTCACTGTGATTTTCTACCGCTGTGGGCACTACGACATCCTACTGCGTAGCGCACCGACCTCAAATTGTAGAGAGCCTGACTAGAAATAGTCGGGCTTTTTTTCATCTTCAGAAAAGTGAAATATGGGGAGTAACGGACATTACATACTCGATTCTTCTCTAATTCATCTAAATGTACAAGTTGAGCGGAATAGCTCATTATTCCAGTACTAAAGTTAATAACCAAATTTAAAGGCTATTTAAAATAGTCCATAAGCTTGGGTTTCTTCACTTTCAGATTCTTCTAGTTGAGCTGGTTTAAATATTACGCTTGGATCAATTAATACACTATGCTTTTGGGGGAGCTTGATTAATCCTAGCATCATATTTTTAGTTTGTGGGTCTAGATCAAAACCAACCTCAGTGAGCTTATCCAGTGGCTTTATGTCTTCTTCTTTATAGTCGATATTATCTTCAACCTTATCTACTAATAAACCAACATGTGGATTTAGTCCGTCTTTGGTGGTGAAAACAATAATAGGTTTATAGTCTAAGGTTATTTGCTCTTTAGCGGATTCAAATAAACGCTCAAGCTGAATTAGACTATTACGCTTAATTTTGTCGAGCAGAGCTGATACTTGTTTATGATCACTTCGATTATGGGCTGCTATAGCTGCTTTTGCTGTCTCTAGTAATGATTGGAAGGGCTCGTCAAGCCGAGACATTGTTAATTTTAAGTCTTCATTGTCGGTGTTGAATTCTTTGTAAAACAAAACAAAATCTTGTAGTTCTGCGTCATTATTTGAAATAGAAGCCGAGCTATTTAATAAGTTACTTTGAAGGGTATTAAACCAGTTTAATAGTTTGTCTTGCCATATTCTTAGTTGTTTTAGTACATGCGCATTACTTTGTTCAGTTGAGATATTATTTAAAATAATACCTAAATCAAAAACAGGTGTTGGTATATCCATATAATCTTTAACACCAATAAAGCTTTTATTATTGTTTGGTAAAGTTGTTAGATTATTGTCAAAGCGCTCAGTTAATAAAATATCGAGTATTTTTAGCGAAATTGTTTTGCAGCCCACTTTAAAGTTTATTAATTCCATGCCTTTATCTTAATTTACCTATTAATGCTTTAAGGATAGAACAAATTAAATAAATAGCTTAAAGATGGATAAAATTTAACAGAGATAGGGCAACTAGAAATTATTAGATGGTGCTAGTGAGGTTTTTTATGGCACGTTTAAATTGATTCTCAAGCTGCTTTTTTCCTAATAAACCTAAGTGTTGAATCACTTTTTCATTACTTTCATTTTGAAGTACTAATTTTATTAAAAGTTGTTTATCCGACTCTGTTAATTGAGATATATAAGAAGGTGACTGACTCAGTAACTGCCAAAGAGTTGCAGAGATACTAAATTGAGTGAAGTTACTTTTAGTGAGCAGTGCTAATCGCTCGTGAGTCTCTAGGCTTATTAACTCGTCGCTAAATCCTTCAATTATAATATTCACGAGTTGCCAATCTAGTGTTTTAAAGTGTGTTAAAAGAGCATAAAAGAAATCGTTTTTAAACTGCTTTTTTAGGGGTTGGAGAATTGTACTTTTGTCACTCAAGCATTTAACCACAAGCGCCGAATGTTCAGCGGTGCTTTTATCGCGTTGATAACCTAATTTTACAGTATCAAACCCTAGGTTTTGCCAAAAATTAAGTAACTGCGCTGTTGCGCCAAAGCTTGCACCAAGCCAACTACATTGGCTTTTTACCTGCGACTCGCAATAACTAAGTAACTTTTTACCAAGTCCTATATTGTGGGAACTCGGATCAATCGCTATTCGTACAACGCGGGCGCTCAGTTGTGTTAAACAGTCATTATTAAAGCTAAGTTGTGAGAGTGCTTGCGCCATTAAATGTCCTTGCGGACGGCGCTCTCCACTTATAACTTGTAGGGCAAGTTCTTCACTCAAACCACCTTCTATGGCGATTAAGCATACGCCAACTAATTGATTATTAATTTTGCTAATAAATAGTCTTTGCGATGGTGCGTCTAGTAGTTGGCGTAAGTCGTTGACACTACTTTGATAGTGAGCCAGTGCAAGTAGGGCAATAACTTGCTGCAGTAAAGATTCATTGTTTACAAGGGATTGCTGAGTTACTTCGCTATGAATTGGCTGCTCTAATTCATCACTCCTTAACTCTATATATTCTGCATCGAGTGCAAGCAAGGTGCGAATGTGCTTCTCGAGGGGATCGTGTTTAGCAAAACGCAGTGGCTCATCAAGCGTTACAACTTTAGAGGCTTTATAGTGTGCTTTAATATAGTTACTAAAGCGAATGGTATAACCCCTACCATTGCCCTCATACCCAACCAGAGTGCTTGCAAATACTATACGAGGGTAATGAGCTAGCATTAGTAGTAATAACGGAACAGGGATTGCTGCAGCTTCATCAACGAGTAGTAAATCGCACTCAGGTAGTGTGTTTAATAACGCGTCAGGTGCAACGTAGTGCAAGTTGGCGAGCTGTTTATGTTCAGCGTTGTATTGAAGGCTTAACTCTTGGGCTAAATGTTTAAAGCTGCTATGGGTCGCTTTAAACTGAGTGCTGCAAATAATTACTTTTTTATCAGTTAGTTTTGCCGCGGCTAAGCCAAGTGCTGCCGACTTACCTCTGCCTCTATCAGCATTAATGAGTAAAGGCCTGTTTGCACGGCCATTAGCTACTTTTACTATCTGCTCAATACAGTTTTGCTGTGGCTCATAATCAATTTTATTATGCATTACATAGCTAGCGTTATTACTAATACAGCCATTTTTTTCACTAAAGTGAAAAGCAGGTAACGGTTCAATAATAGTCGCGAAACGTTGATTAAATATGCTGTAGTCAATGCTCTGACCGTGTGATTGCACTGTACTTAATGCGGGATCTTGCCAAGAGGCTAAATCATCTAGTTCAGGCAGTAATAAAAACAGTATACCGCCTGCTTTAATGGTGCCGGCAAGTGCTGCAAGTTTATCAGGGTGCAAACCACTAAAACCATCGTAAACAGCATGAGCAAATTCTTGCCCTAAAATTTGGTGTGTGCGAGTAGGCCAGTACGAATTTTTAATTGCGCACTGCTTTGATACAACAAGTGTATTGTTTTCATCTATTAATGAGTTAAGTATTTCATAACACCAAGCTGGGCTGCCCGTGATCAACACTAGCTGACGATGATACGCGCCAGCTAATTGTTGCTCTAACTCATTTAGGTGTGCTTTATACCGCTTGTAATCGTGCATAGGCCGTTACTAACCATTTGCTACCAAGGTCGTCAAAGTTAACTTGTACGCGAGATTGTGCGCCACTACCTTCATAATTCAGTACAGTACCAATACCAAACTTAGCATGCAGTACGCGTTGTCCTAAGTTAAAGCCACTGTCTTCAAATGCGGCATGGCTAACTGATGCGCTAAAACGCCCAGCGGCAGGTGGGCGAGAAACCTGTGTTTTAATACGGATTTCTTCTACGCAGTCTTCAGGGATTTCGCGTAAAAAGCGAGATGGGCTATGGTATTTTTCTTGCCCGTATAAACGGCGACTCTCAGCATGGCTAATGTATAACTTATCCATTGCTCGTGTCATGCCTACATAACAAAGGCGGCGCTCTTCTTCTAAGCGACCCGACTCTTCGTTGCTTTGCTGAGAAGGGAACATGCCTTCTTCTACGCCTACCATAAACACTAGCGGAAACTCTAAGCCTTTAGCTGAGTGAAGCGTCATCATTTGTACGGCGTCTTCGTGTTCTTCTGCTTGTCCTTCACCTGACTCAAGTGACGTATGGGCTAAAAAGCCTTGTAAAGGTGAGCTGTACTCTTCGTCTTCAGGCAGCTCATACTGATCACAAGCGCTAATTAGCTCTTCTAAGTTTTCTACGCGAGCACGGCCTTTTTCACCTTTTTCGGCTTGGTACATTGCCATCAAGCCTGAGGTTTGAATTGTGTACTTGGCTTGCTCATGCAAAGTTAGGTCGCTAATTTTATCTTCTATTTGTTCAACGAGTTCTACAAACTTACTTACTGCACCAGAAGCACGACCAGATAAATGCTGTTGTTCTACAATTGCTTTTGCGGCATACCAAAGCGGTAACGATTCTGCTCGTGCACAATCGCGTATATGGCTCAATGTTTTATCGCCAATACCGCGTGCTGGCGTATTAATTACACGCTCAAACGCGGCATCGTCTTGACGATTACCTACTAGGCGTAAGTACGATAACGCATCTTTAATTTCTTGTCGTTCGAAGAATCGCATACCCCCATAAATACGGTATTTTAAGCCTTCTTGCAGCATGGCCTCCTCGAGTACACGAGATTGCGCGTTACTACGGTATAAAATTGCGGCATCTTGTAGGGCATTACCTGCATTTAACCAGCTTCGTAGTTTGCTACTTACAAAGCGTGCTTCGTCTAACTCATTAAATGCCGCATAAATAGAAATTGGCTCGCCATCGTTACCGTCGGTCCATAAGCTTTTACCCATACGCTCTGAGTTATTTTGAATTAATGCATTAGACGCTTTCAAAATAGTTGCTGTTGAACGGTAGTTTTGTTCAAGACGAATGGTTTCTGCGCTAAAGTCAGTTAAAAATCGTTTAATATTTTCGATTTTAGCACCGCGCCAACCGTAAATACTTTGGTCATCGTCGCCTACAATCATGATACTGCTTGTATCGCCTGCAAGTAACTTTAACCAAGCATATTGAATGGTATTTGTATCTTGGAACTCGTCTACGAGCATATGTGCAAAGCGTTGCTGATAATGACGCAGTAACGTTGGGTTATTTTTTAACACTTCGTAGCTGCGTAGTAATATTTCGGCAAAATCTACTAGGCCTGCTCTATCACAGGCCTCTTGGTAGGCGGCGTAAACACGCAGCATCATTTGCTCGTTAATATCGTATGCTTGAATATCTTTAGGGCGAAGTGCTTCATCTTTTTTAGCGCTGATGTACCAGCCAAATTGTTTGGCGGGCCATTTTTTATCATCGATATTCATCGATTTTAATAAGCGCTTGATCATCCGAAGTTGATCGTCAGAGTCTAAAATTTGAAAGGCTTCTGGTAAGTTAGCTTCACGGTGATGAGCACGTAAAATACGATGCGACAAACCATGGAACGTACCAATCCACATACCACCTACAGGGGCTTTTAGTGTTTCTTCAACGCGGCTGCGCATTTCTTTAGCCGCTTTATTAGTAAAGGTTACGGCAAAAATACTGTAAGCAGATGCTTGCTCAACTTGCATAAGCCACGCAATACGATGAACTAACACTCGTGTTTTACCAGACCCAGCACCTGCTAATACCAGCATGTTTTGTAGTGGGGCTGCAACGGCATCGCGTTGTTTGTCATTTAAGCCATCGAGTAATTGTGAAACGTCCATCGTTACGCCTTTTTAATCAATATTGTGGGCAGTATAACAGGTGTTTTTGTTAGGCTAAATAAAATACTGTTTTTATAAACAGCTATTTATAAAATAGCCTTAAAAACGAGTAACTTGATAATTTTTTGAACAAACAAAAAAGCGTAAACGCACAATAAAAATTGCTAATTTGACCTAAAGTTAGCAAAATTTACTAACTCTCTAAATCTAGACTAATTTAACTATTTGATTTGTAAGCTTTAATAAATTGGCATAGAGTGTGTAAGTAAATAATTATAAAATCAAATAAATACAGAGGTTAGTATGGCAGATCAAGGTTCTGGCGGTAACGTAATCGCAGCATTATGTAATATATTTTTTCCTGGTTTAGGGCAGTTAGTGCAAGGGCGTATTTTAGCGGCTATATTTTTTGCACTCGCTATTATAATAAGTTACGCACTAATTTATGTGCTTGTAGGTTTTGTACTAGTGCCTATTATTTACTTATGGTCGATTATTGACGCAGCGCGTTATAGATCGCGAAGTTAACTGCTTTAAAGTTGAATAAAATAGCGCCCTTGTGGCGCTATTTTACTTTATATGTCCTGTGGTTTGCGGGCGTTTACGTATATAATTACGCAATTAAAGATTTACAGGCAAATCCTATGGAATATCAATTTATTCGCGACCCTATTAGTGGGCTACGTATTAAAATAAGTAGTGAACACGCTATTATTGGTCGCTGGCTAAACGAAGAAATAGGCAAAGACAAAGTAGCTATGGTTCAAGCGCTTATTGCATCGGTGAGTTCAAGCTATGAGCCGCTAACGCTAAAAGGCCAAGAAATAGATTTAATATTAACCAAAGACGAAGCACTATTTGAAGCCCATGCGCTTCATCAAGACAGTGAAGACCTAATAGCGTATCAAGATGACGATTTAGCGCTTGAAGAAAATGGTTTAAGTAGTGGTTGTGGCTTTGAAGATTTCATTGATTTAATTGATTCATGGGCTGAATTTAGCGGCTCAAAGTAAACTACATATTAAGATAGTGCTGATGCGTTAAGCTTCCTTTATCTGTACTATTACACTAATCAAAAACGACAGGAATGAATATGTCTGCCAATTTAAACAAGCTAGTAGTTATGCTAGAAATGCAAAACGCCATGAACACTAAAGTACATGAGCAATGGTTTACTCAAGGATTCGAATGGTACCGCGCTATTTGGGTTGAGTGCGCTGAAATGCTGGATCATCATGGTTGGAAATGGTGGAAAAAACAAACACCAGATACTGAACAAGTTATTTTAGAGTTGGTTGATATTTTTCATTTTGGTCTATCGCTTAGAATTGACGGCAAAACTAGCTACGAAGACTTAGCAAAGCAACTTGAAGCTGAGCTTAGTAATGCTCAACAAGCGGATGACTTTAAACAAACGCTAGAAATATTAGCGGCTTCCGCCGTTGCAGATAAAACGTTTAATGCCGCTGCCTTTGCCGGCTGTATGGCGCAAATGGGTATGGATATTGATGATTTATATCGCGGCTACGTAGGTAAAAATACGTTAAACTTTTTCCGCCAAGATCACGGCTACAAAGATGGTAGCTATATTAAAGAATGGAACGGGCAAGAAGATAACGAGCATTTAGTTGAAGTAGTTAAAAGCCTTGATACAGAACATGCAGATTTTGCAAAGTTAGTATACCAAGGCCTTGAAGCGCGTTACCCAAAAATCTAGCCCACGTAAACTGAGTTAAATAATCTTACGATAGTCGGTAACACTCAGGTAATCGGCTATTTCGTTATGTGGTTGTTGGCTATCAGGGTTAGCAACTGCCAGTAAGTGCTCGATGCCGTATTCTCGTGCGGCATTTAATACCGGCACACTGTCATCTACAAACAAAGTGCGCTGCTTATTAAACCCTAAGTCTTTTTGTACTTGGTGCCACAAACTTTGCTGCTCTTTACTTACTCCATATTCATGAGTAGACACTACACCATCTAGGTAGTTATCAATCGCTGTATGCTCAAATTTCAGCATGACACTCTCAGGGTGGGCGTTGGTAAGTAAAATTAACTCTTTGCCTGCTTTTTTAAGCTCGGTTAAAAAATGAGGTACGTCTTCGCGCATTTTAATTAAATGCTGAGACTCTCGTTTAAGCTCCATTATAGGCAAGTTTAATTGCTGCTCCCAATAATCTAAACAATACCACTGTATTTGACCGCTCACAGCTTGATAGCGTTTTAAAATATCTGCTTTAGCTGCATCTAGGCTAATGCCTCTAGCTAATGCGTGTTGCGCAGGGATAACGTTAAGCCAAAAATGACTGTCGTAATGTAAATCGAGTAATGTTCCATCCATGTCGAGCAAAACGGTATCGATTTTTGACCAATTTAACATAGGAATTTCAACTTATAAGGTTTATTATTGAACTAACTGCCATGATAGCAAATTAACGCCAATGACACAGAAAAAGCACCCAACACCACCACAAATCCTCAGTAACAATGTTGTTGCTAAAAGTCGCCTGTTTACTGTGGAGTCTTTAGAGTTAAAGTTTTCTAATAACGAAGAGCGCCAGTATGAGCGAATTCGCGGCGGTGGCCGGGGAGCAGTGATGATTGTTCCGTTAAGTGCAGATAATGAGTTACTACTTGTACGTGAATACTGTGCGGGCACCAACAATTACCAGTTAGGTTTTCCTAAAGGCTTAATCGATCCGGGCGAAACCCCAGAGCAAGCTGCTAACAGAGAACTTAAAGAAGAAATTGGCTTTGGCGCTGAGTATTTTAAACCATTAAGAACAGTAACAATGGCGCCGAGTTACTTTAATGCCACAATGCATATTTTATTTGCTAAGCAATTATACCCAAAAACCCTTATTGGTGACGAACCAGAGCCGCTAGTTGTTGTTAAGTGGCCATTAACTCAGTGGCAGTCATTATTAGACCAAGAAGATTTTACCGAAGCACGCAGTGTTGCAGCTTTGCTATTATTAGATAAGTATTTAGCGTCTGGAGCTGCCGATGAATAAATTAATCGAACCGTGCATTGAATTAGCTGAGCGTGCTGGCGATGCAATTATGGCCATTTATAAAAAAGGCGATATTGGCCAACAAGAGAAATCAGATAATACGCCTGTTACCAAAGCTGATCTAGCAGCAAATGACGTACTTGTTGCTGGATTAAAAGCACTTGCACCCGATATCCCAATTATGTCGGAAGAAACACCTATACCAGCACTCGCCGACAGACAAGATTGGCAGCGTTATTGGTTGCTCGATCCGATGGATGGTACAGGCGAATTTATTTTAGAAAGTGGCGACTTTGCAGTAAACATTGCATTGATTGAAAATAATCACCCTGTGCTTGGCGTTATTCATTGGCCTGCAAAAGGTGTGACTTATTTTGCTACTGCTAAAAATGGTGCCTTTAAACGTGAAAATTCAATTGATAAGCAAATATCTGTAGCGCCGCCAGAGAGCTTGACGCTTGCAGTGAGCCGCCGCCAAAAAATAGAAGCGGTGAGTCAGTATTTAAATAGTCAGTTTACAACGATTGCTATTGGTTCGTGTTCTTTAAAAGCCTGTACTGTTGCAGAGGGCAAAGCAGATTGTTTTTTAAGAATTGGTCCAACGGGAGAGTGGGATACAGGTGCTTCACAAGTTATTGTTGAAGAAGCCGGTGGTTGTATTACCGATGCAGAATTTAATCCGCTAACGTACAACCAACGAGAGAGTACTGAGAACCCTGACTTTATAGTGATGGGACATCCCGACTGGGAATGGCAAAAAATGATTAATCCACATCAAAGATTGATCGCAGAGTAGTAATTTGATTGCTTTTTGTTCGGTTGAACAACTTTAATTAGTTTAGGTCTTGCATTAAATGTTTATTCCTATATAGTAGCGCTCTCTTCAAGGCAGGCAAGTAAATATTACGAAAATGCTTTAAAGAAATTACAGGCGCGGGATGGAGCAGTCTGGTAGCTCGTCGGGCTCATAACCCGAAGGTCGTCGGTTCAAATCCGGCTCCCGCAACCAATTTCCTTAGGGATTGAGGTTACTGTAAACTCTAACTTAAGAGATAAAATAAAGTAGTCGATAGACTTAAAATATACAGGCGCGGGATGGAGCAGTCTGGTAGCTCGTCGGGCTCATAACCCGAAGGTCGTCGGTTCAAATCCGGCTCCCGCAACCAATTCTTTAATTGGAAGCCAAGTTGTAATGTAAGCAACTTTAAATAAGTCTACAAATTTCAGGCGCGGGATGGAGCAGTCTGGTAGCTCGTCGGGCTCATAACCCGAAGGTCGTCGGTTCAAATCCGGCTCCCGCAACCACTGAAATAAATAAGAATGAAACGACACGCTTAAAGCGTGTTTTTTTATGTCTAAAATTTGGTGTGTATATTGTGGCTCATAACCCGAAGGTCGTCGGTTCACCTTTTATAAGTTCAGGCTCCCGCAACCACTGAAATAAATAAGAATGAAACGACACGCTTAAAGCGTGTTTTTTTATGTCTAAAATTTGGTGTGTATATTGTGGCTCATAACCCGAAGGTCGTCGGTTCACCTTTTATAAGTTCAGGCTCCCGCAACCACTGAAATAAATAAGAATGAAACGACACGCTTAAAGCGTGTTTTTTTATGTCTAAAATTTGATGAGTGTGGTGATTTAGCTTATAGGATAAAGATCATCTTCACTGCATGAGGCATTCACTTCTCATAAGCGCAAGCTCCCGCCCCCCTGAGATACACTTTAAAATGTTATAAACTTCTTAAAATAAATCGTTATTACTTAAAACCTTGTTTGGTTTGTGTTAAAACGGCACAAATATTTTTAGGTTGTTACAAATATGACTGAACTTTACCACTGGTTTGATTTAATAGGCATTGCGGTGTTTGCTGTATCGGGCACTTTGCTAGCGTATGAGAAAAAAATGGATGGCTTTGGGGTCGTAGTTTTAGCGACAGTAACTGCTATTGGTGGTGGTACAGTGCGAGATCTAATTTTAGATGTTCCAGTGTTTTGGTTACACGATCAAAGTTACTTTTTTGCCATACTCGCTTCAGTATTTGTTACAACACGCCTTATAAATAAACAAAAGCCGATACCTCATTATATTTTACAAACAGCGGACGCGTTTGGGTTAGCTTTTTTTGCAGTAATGGGGGCGCAAAAAGCACAGCTTGTTGGTATGCCCGATATGACTGCGGTAATTATGGCTGTAATTACAGGCTGCTTTGGTGGATTAATTCGAGATGTGCTTGCACGCGAGATCCCTATGCTATTAAAGGGTGAGCTTTACGCTATTACCTGTATAGCGGGTGGTACTGTTTATACGCTTGGCATTAGTTTTTCGTTAGCAACCGAAATGGCGATGGTATTAGGAATGTTAATGACCTTATTACTTCGTTTAGCCGCTATAAAATGGCAAATCACATTACACGTTTTTAAATATCCTGACTAAACTGGTGTAATCACACCATTTACTAGGATAAGGAATGTCGTTAGCTCGTATATTTTCTCGTGCTCAAGTGGGCATAAATGCCCCTGAAGTTATTGTAGAGGTTCACCTAGGAAATGGTTTACCCGCTTTTCATATTGTAGGCCTGCCCGAAGCGTCTGTTAAAGAGTCGAAAGACAGGGTACGTAGCGCACTCGAAAACTCACAATTTGGTTTTCCCGATCAACGAATAACCGTAAATTTAGCCCCAGCCGACTTACCAAAAGATGGTGGGCGGTTTGATCTGGCTATTGCGGTGGGTATTTTAGTCGCCTCTGGGCAAATAGTGTGTCCTGATATTCATAAGTACGAGTTTTATGGTGAGCTTGCTCTTAATGGTGAAGTGCGTGGTGTAAACGCTATTTTACCTTCGGTACTTGCTGCTAAAGAAGAAGATCGCTGCTGCTTTTTACCTCTTGCAAACGACAGCCTAGCAAGCCTAGTTAATGGCGTTAAACGCAAAGCCGTAAGCTCTATTCAAGAAGTATGGGGCGACCTACTTAATCAACAACCCTTGCCATTAAATATAGAGTACCCCGACTGCACGCAAGCCCCTGACTTTTTGCTCGATTTAAGCGATGTTAAAGGTCAGCCCGGTGCAAAGCGAGTACTCGAAATTGCTGCAGCTGGCGGGCATAATTTACTATTTTTAGGCCCTCCAGGTACTGGTAAATCAATGCTGGCCCAGCGAATGGCTACAATTATGCCTACTATGTCGGACGATGAAGCTATTTCAACAGCTGCGCTTTACTCTATTATTGGACAATCCATAGATTTAACTAATTGGCGACAGCGGCCATTTCGTAATCCGCATCATACGTGCTCAGCTGTTGCCTTGGTGGGGGGCTCTTCAAATCCCAAGCCTGGTGAAATTTCGCTGGCACACAACGGTGTGCTCTTCTTAGATGAGTTACCGGAATTCGAGCGTAAGGTGCTTGATTCACTGCGTGAACCAATGGAGACCGGCACAGTAACTATTTCACGTGCAGCTAGGCAAATGGAGTTCCCAGCGCAGTTTCAGCTTATTACAGCATTAAACCCAAGCCCAACGGGGAGCCATACTGATAAGCGGGCAACTCCCGATCAAGTTATGCGTTATTTATCGCGAGTATCAGGGCCTTTTATTGACCGTATTGATTTGCAAATAGAACTACCTCGTTTAACGAGTGTTGAGCTACAAAGTACCAAACCAGAGGAAACCAGTGCTGAGGTTAGAGCAAGAGTTGAGGCTGCTTATTATGTGCAGCTAAAACGCCAAGGTAAGGTTAATGCGAGACTTAATAATAAAGAAATGAGTGTGCACTGTGAACTTGCGCCTGCAGAGTTGCAATTTTTAGCTAGAGCAAGCGAGAAGTTGTCTTTATCGCCACGCTCTTACCATAGAGTAATTAAGGTGGCGCGGACTATTAGTGATTTAAAAGGCGCTGAAAACATTAGTTTAAATGAGCTTAAAGAAGCACTTAATTACCGCGCATTTGAGCGCCTTATTGCGCAATTAACTAAGTATTAAATAGAAAGCATATAGCCTTTACCGCGTACGGTAACGATGCGTTTTTGATCTTTTTCGTCATTTAATTTTTTACGTAAACGACCAATAAGCACATCAACAGTACGATCGTTTGGACTCCAATCGGGCTGGCCTATTTCTTCTGATATTTTTTCACGGGATGTGGCTTTACCTGCATTACTAATTAAGCAAATAAGCACTTTATGTTCGGCTTCAGTTAAGCGTGACTCAACGCCCGCAGCAGTAATTAATGTGCGGTTATCAGGATGAAGCTTAAAGTCAGCATATTCTATAAACTCTTCGCTTTCGTCGTCTTCTAGGTTAACTGCAACACGCTTATAGATCGCGCGCATGCGAAGTTCTAACTCAAGTAAATCGACGGGCTTACAAATATAGTCATCAGCACCTTGTGCAAGACCTGCAATACGATCGGCTTGGGAGTCACGACTCGATAATACAATAACGCCAATATCGGTCAGTGTGTTTAATTCTTTTGCGAGCTGAAGCCCGTCGCGCTTTGGTAAGACAATGTCAATTATGGCTAATGATATAGCACCGCGCAGGTTTACCCGCTGCCTTACAATGTTAAGTGCATCAGCGCCAGTGGGGTCTACCTCTATTGTAAATTCGGTATCTGCAAAGTGATTTTGGATGCGTTTAACGAGTAGTTCATCGTCTTCAACCAATAAAACATTAATAGCCATAGTACTTTATTTTGAATGCTTATAGCTCTGTATGGTAGCACCATTAGGTAAATGCTGAGAAGGGGGTTTATTAGTTTTAAGTAACTTAATATTTCAAAGGTGTATAAGACGTTATTAGAGGATGAGGTTAGCACCTTTAGACTAATTAAAAGGTGCTAAATAATTAATTCTACTATTAATAAATCTGTATTAAGTCGTTATTTTAAAGGTTCAGGCTCAGTCATTTTTATACATCGAGTCCCACCATTGAGGCTCGTTTTTTAGCTTTTTATCAAAGTATGCGAGCATAGTGTTCCACCAATCAAATCGTTTATCGCGTGCAAAAATTTGATGATCGGCGCCTTTGTATTCGATTAACTCTACGTCCTTATTAAGCAGTTTAAGTGCAGTGTACATTGTTAAGCTTTCGCCAACAGGTACATTGGTATCACTATCACCATGAAGAAGTAGCATAGGTGTTGTTACTTTGTCGGCATGAAATACAGGGCTATGTTGGCTGTAAAGCTCAGGGTTATTCCACGGGAAGCTATTTTTTGATGCTTCGCCAGAATATAAGTAGCCCCACCAACCTTCACCCCAATACGAGGTAATATTAGAAATACCCGCATGAGCTATTGAAGCACTAAATATATCGGTTTTAGTTGCCAATAACATGGTCATGAAGCCACCGTACGATGCCCCTAAGTTACCTACTTTTTTACTATCAACATAGTTGTATTTATTTAAAAAGGCTTGTGTGCCTTCGATAATATCGTCTGCGGTGTAGTCGCCCCAGGCATTAACATGCTGCGCTGAAAACTTTTGTCCAAACCCTGTTGCGCCAGTAGGTTGTACTACATAAACAATGTAGCCATTTTCTGCCCATAAGTTAAACGGATAACGACCTGTAAAACCACGCGTAACTGGTGAAGTGCCGCCGTAGTAATACACGAGCGCCGGGTGCTTTTTAGTTTTATCTAAATTGCTAGGAATATAAACGCGGCCAGTTATTTCAACCCCATGTTTATTTTTAAAATTAAACTCTTCTAATGTAGGGAGTCGTATATTTGCATAGCTACTTGGTTTTGAATCCCATATTAAATCTGTTTTATTTTTACTGACGTTAAGGCGCTTTAGCTGTTGTGGCGCTAAAGCGTTAGTGCCACTTAATAAAATTTCGGTATTACGGTCGTGTGAGTAACTAAATTGTTCAACAATATCCAATCCTGTATTTAACTTTTTAAAGCGCTGTTTACTTAAATCAAATAGGTAAAGTGGTTGAGTGTCTTGCTCTGTTACTTTAATAAGCGCATCGCCGTTTTCTAAAACGTGCAGTTGGCCAATAGCGGGGTCGAACTGTTTACTGAGTGCTTTTACGTTTTTACCGCCTTCAGTAAGTAGGTAAAGTTGTCCGTCGTAGTTATTAGCGAGCATAGCTTTTGGTAATGCTCTGCCTGCGCCATTTTTAAAGTCAGGGCCTGCAACTACATAAATATCTTTATTTGCGTATTTGGCTAAATTAAACGTTTTGAATTTACCAAGCGATGAAAGCTTGTTTGATTTTAAATCGAGTTCAACAAGCTCTGTTTCAGGGTGGGTTGATGCCTGCATTGCCATTACTGGGCGGCTCATTAATACTTTGCCACGGTTACTATTTGAATCTTCAAGGCTGTAAGAAAGAGGACCTTGGCTAAGTGCTTTTGTTAAACCACTTTTAGTATCAAGCATATAAATTTGGCTGGTGGTACGTGCATACGACCAGCGATCTTGCAGACCTTTATAGTGCTTGGTTAAGCTGTTAGTGCTCTCAGGTGATTTAGACCAGCTAAACAAAAGACTGGTGTCGTTATAAAAGGTAAAGCTATTAGCTCCTTCTAAATCGTTTGCTAATGTTTTTATTGAGAGGTTTTTACGGTTAAGTTGTTTAAGCTCACCATTTAACAAATACACTAAATATTGGTTATCTGGACTCCAAATAATGTTACTTGGTTGGCCTGCTTCAAAGCGATAAAGCGTTTGATTGTCTGAATCTTTAAGTACAGTAACTGTATTTGCTTGATTTTGTGTTTTATCGCTATAAGTGCGAGTGGTAGTAACGTACTGCTTGGCATTAGGTGCGAGTGATAATTGGCTAATGGTAGGAGCATCAAACAGTTGTTTTGCAGATAAACGTTTTATGTGTGAAGTGCTGAGCGTAATTATATCAATGTCGCTCTTTGGAGCAAAATCAAGCGTTACATCGTGCCAATTAGCTACTTGCTGGGCTACTATTAAAACAGTGTGAGTACTGTTATTTAAAGTTAACTTATAGCTATTTTTATCGCCTGTTTGTAGTTCGCCATTAATAAATAACTGCCCTTGCTCAATCCCTTTTAAGGTAAGCGTACCTTGCGTAAAGCGGGTTGTTTCAATATTAAATTTTAGTGCCTGTAACCCACCTAAAGTGAGCGCATTGATTTTATTAAACGGTTGCCAGTTTTGTTTTTTCCCAAATACAGAAAAACTATCTGTGTCTGCTTGTAGTTGTGGCAATAGGTTGTTAATAATCGCACTGCCATGAGGTGTTTGAAAAGGCTTTAACTGCATGTCTTCGGCAAGTGGGCCGATAAACTGAATTTTTGATTTATCCAATGGTGCCGCTATTGCAGCAAAGCTTAAGCTGCTAAGCGTTAAAAGAGCTGCTGCGTACTTAAATAGCTTATTTTGATGACACCATGGTGCGCTAAATTTCATTATTATGCCTATTATTATTGGAAGTTTGGCCAAATATAGCATGTATTGTTACCATGCTCACATATCCAATATAGAGGAGAGAAAGTGACTTTACTGATAGTTTATATGGTAGTGGCGATTGTTATTTCGTTTTTATGTTCTGTGATGGAGGCTGTGTTATTAAGTATTTCGCCCAGCTATGTTGCATCACTTAGAAAAAAACACCCTGAGCTTGCTAAACAGCTCGAAAAGCTTAAAAACAATATAGATCAGCCTTTAGCTGCTATTTTAACTTTAAATACAGTTGCCCATACTGCAGGTGCAGCGGGAGTTGGTGCACAAGCGGCTGTCGTTTTTTCCGATGCGGCTGTAGGTATTGCATCAGCCATCATGACATTTCTTGTATTAATTCTTTCTGAAATTATACCTAAAACCTTGGGGGCTAATTACTGGCGAGCTTTAACCCCAAGTGTTACCTACGCTTTGCGTTTTTTAGTTATATCGCTAAAGCCTTTTGTATGGTTTGCACAAAAGCTAACAAATTTAATGGGTCCAAAGCACGATGAGGCTTACTATATTCGTCAAGAGATAGAGGCAATGGCTGATATAGGTACGGAGTCGGGTGCATTACATCAGGATGAGTCCGAAATAATTCGTAATTTATTGCATTTTAGACATGCAAAATTATGCGACTTAATGACGCCTCGAACTGTAATTTTTAAAATCCACAAAGACTTAACAGTAAATCAGTATTTAAACGATCACGGCTCGTCGTCATTTTCTCGTATATTGGTATTTGATAAAGACAGCGACGATATTGTTGGGTTTGTGCATAAAAACGATATTATGCTGGCATTTCACCGCTTAGGCACCGATTACAAAATTAGCAAATTGATTAAGCCTATTTATACCGTACCAACTTCTCAGAACGTATCGTCGTTACTGCAAACTCTTTTAACAAAGCGCACGCATATATGCCTAGTTGTAGATGAGTACGGTGACGTGCAAGGTATTGTAACGCTAGAGGATATGATTGAAGCTTTAATGGGGCTAGAGATTGTAGATGAGCGTGACCAATCTACTAATATGCGCGCAGTAGCAAGGCAGCGTTGGCACAAACGTTTAGCAAGTAGTGCGCATATAGTCAGTGAAGAAGATAAACACACTCGGGGTGATAATTAGTTAACCAGCCCCGATTAAATATTAATACCTCTTTAAGCGGGGCTGCCATCAGTTTTCAGCCAATCTTTAGCCCAAGATATAAATTCGTCTTGTGGTTTAGGGCGGCTAAATAAAAAACCTTGTATAGCTAGTTTTCTTTTATAATGCCTTAAATAAACGAGCTCTTCTGGGCGTTCAACGCCTTCTGCTACTAAGTCTAAATTATCTTTACTCGTAATATTAAATAACGAACTTACGACCACTTGAGAAAATAAATCTGTTTCTATATGGCTAATAAGTGAACGGTCTATTTTAATTTCAGTAAAAGGAAGATTTCGAAGCTGATTCATATTAGTAAAACCAACACCAAAGTCGTCTAGCGATATACCAAAGCCATGCATTCTTAATCTGTTTAGTGTTTCTAATTGCATTAGGCTTGAGAGTGCATGTTGTTCTGTTATTTCTATAATTATGTTACTAGGCGTGAGTTGGTTTAATTCTAAAATGAGCAGTAATTTATTAGGGCAGTTTAAGTCGTCGAGCTGAGTTGGCGATAAATTAAATGCCATTTTAAAATCATGACCTAGTTGCGCTTTCATATTTTTGAATTCGCTGGTGGCCTTTTCAAAAAGAGAAAATGTAATTTGATTAATTAAGTTGTGTTGTTCGGCAGTGTTTATAAAACGGTTAGGTAAAATAATATTGCCGTCTTTACTTGATAAAATACGCGCTAATACTTCAACGCTTTCAACTTTATTGTTATCAGCGTTTATTTTTGGTTGGTAAAAAGGCGTTATTTCATCGTTTTTTAATGCATCAATAAGCTCATCTTTTGAAATGGCTGACTCTTTTAATAAAGTGTGGCTGTTTAATTGCGCCACTTTAATAAGTAACCTACTAACCTGAGACAGTTGCACTGGTTTTGTAATATTACCAATGAGGTGAGCGTTATGTTGTTTCGCGAGATTGGCAGCTAAGCTAATAACTTTATGGTCCATTTCAGAAACAATTATAATACCGCCTTGATAATGTAGCTCTCCTAAGTGGCGGATTAGTTCCATGCCGTCCATTTCGGGCATATTGAGATCAGTAAAAATAGCATCAAAGTAGTTGATATCCTCTTTAACTTTTTCAAGAGCTTCTTTTGCATTCAGACACGTAGTTATAGTGTTAGACATACCCAATTCGTTAAGTATAGCTTCCATAACGATCAAAATTGCTTTTGAATCGTCAACAACTAAAATATTAGGCACTATCTTCTTCACTGTTATCCCTTTCAATGTATCGCTTGGAGTTACTATAAAAGTAGTAGTGTTTTTTTATTTTGTCAGTATCAAATACTTTTATTTTGAAAATAGTTACCTAGCACCTTCACTCGTGTTTTTAAGCTGATTAGGTATACTAGCGCCATTATTTTAAACGGTCTTAATTATGATAAGAATAGATCTTACTTTAGCCGAGCAACCATTTTCGCTTATGGTGTCTGGGCAAAGAATTGTGCAGGTATTTCACGCGCAACAAGCCATTACCTTTGATAACCCTCGTGAAAACTATTTTCAATTTACTTACGACAACAAAGTAATAGGTATCGATACAGCGGCGGTGAAAGAGCAAAGCATTTCGCTCTTTGTAGATGATCAATTTGCAACACAACTTGCGTTACCAGCACCTACAAATGGGTCACCTAAAAAAGGCTTTTTAGGGCTAGCTGCATTAGGTTTTAAGCTTTTTAAAAGCGCTAAGGTAATTAAAGTAGTGCTTGCAGGGGCTTCTGTTGCAGGCTATGCGTGGTTATTTAGTATTGAATTTGCACTAATGTTAATTGGTTGCTTAGTGGTACACGAATACGGCCATGTGCGAGCAATGAAATACTTTGGCATAAAAACCAAAGGTATTTACTTAATCCCGTTTGTTGGTGGGCTTGCTGTAAGTGACGATAAAATAACGACTCGTTGGCAAGATGTAGTTATATCATTAATGGGGCCTGCATTTGGTTTAATTACCTCGGTACTGGGTGTCGTTTTATATTACGCCACCGAGATGGAAATATTTGCAGGTGTGGCAGTGCTTAGTGCGTTATTAAATTTATTTAACTTGCTACCAATTTTGCCGCTTGATGGCGGGCATGTATTAAAAAGTATTAGCTTTTCAATGCGTTCATGGATTGGCCTAAGTGTATGTTTACTCGGTGTACTGTTTGGTTTATGGCTGAGCTACACATTTGGCTTAATGTTACTGGTATTCTTTTTGTTTGTAGGTGCGCTGGAAATTGTATTTGAATGGCGAGGCCGACATTACTCCCATTTAATGCCACTAGATAAATATGGCCAAGGCTTTTCAGCGGTTATGTATGCAGTTGTAGTAGCTGGGCATGTAGCTGTAATGATGCACTTTGCCGATTCAGAAAATCCAATATTGAGCCTGCCGATGACTATTTTATCGAGCTAGTATTTATCGTTCTAGGTAAAAGTGGGCTGTAATATTTGTTACAGCCCGTTAAAAATTAATAAAAGCTCAATACCAGCGATATAAAAACCCCAGTTACAAATAGCTGCACAACACAAAACCCCATAATATCTTTTGCTCTTAAGCCTGCGATAGCAAGGACTGGTAATGCCCAAAAAGGTTGAATTAGGTTAGTCCACGCATCACCCCATGCAACAGCCATTGCAACGCGAGATATATCAGCACCTAGCTCTTGTGCTGCGGGTATAACAATAGGCGCTTGTACTGCCCATTGGCCGCCGCCAGAGGGTACAAACATATTAACGAGTCCTGCACTTATAAAACTAAAAAATGGCAAGCTATCAGCATCTGCAACGGCAATAAAGCCACGTGATATCTGTTGTGCTAATCCGCTATCAACCATTACCGCCATAATGCCAGCATAAAAAGGAAATTGAATAACAATTCCAGCCCCGCTTGGAATTGCTTGTTGCAGACTGTTAAGTAAATTATGGGGTGTTTGATGCAGCGTAATAGCTAAAAACAAAAATACGGCAATAACGCTATTAAGGTTTAAGTTTCCGCCAGTAATAAAGAAGTAATAGCCTAAATATGCCAAACCTAATAAGCCAATTGTCATACCGAGTAGTTTACTTTGTTCCAAATGTTGGGCAGGTCTGGTTATTGTTGTGGGCTTAGGTGTTGTCTCTTGTAAAAGAGCTGGGTCGATATATACGCTTTCTTGCTCGCTTGGCAGCATATAGCGATTAACGAGCGGCATAATAATGAATAAACCAACTAATATGGCTATATTAAAGCCCGCAAATAAAGTGTGCTCTGTACTCATAATACCAATGCTGGCCTCTGAAAAGTGACCATCGGTTGCGATAGTTAAAGGAATCGAACCCGCTAATCCGCCATGCCATACAACAAAACCTGAGTAAGCGCTGGCTACTAATAATCGATAATCAACACGAGTATGTTTAGCAATTGCTTTGGCAAAAAGGGCACCAATAACTAAGCCAAATCCCCAATTTATCCAGCTCGCTAAAAGCGAAATAAGCGTTACCAATATAATTGCTTTAGGTGCTGTATTTGCGAGTGTTGCTAGTTTTTCTAATAACTTACTTATAGGTGGCGTACTTGCCAACATATAGCCTGTAATTAACACTAGTAGCATTTGCATCGCAAAACTTAATAAGTTCCAAAACCCACCTCCCCACGCTTGTAATACTTCAATGTTAGTTGCGGTTGTAAATAAGCTCGCACTGACAAGGGTAATTATTGTAAGTAAAATTACAAATATAAAAGGGTCGGGAAGATAGCGCTCTACAATTTTAGTAAAAGGGCGGGCTATTTTATTAAGCATAAGCACAACTGTTTTAGTTATTATTTTAACGCTAATTAATCATGAAAAATCACCATTGGCAAACAGCATTTAGTCTAATATTTGCGGTTAAAAGCTTAAACATTGCTTAAAAGCATCGCTTACAGTAACGTACTGTTTATAGATAATTTACTAACGAAGACTTTGTATTATGCCGGTGATATTTAAAAGGCTAGCGTTACTTGTTCGCGCTCATATAGATCAGTTGAGTTGGCAAGCAGTGGCATTAGCTATTTTGACTCATATGCTATTAACATGGAACTTACTATTTATAGCGAATGAGAAAGCGTTAACCTCGCTTACTACCTTTTTTTACTATTACACAGTAACAACATCAACAGTGGGATATGGTGACTTTAGTCCAACTACTGATCTTGGTCGTTGGGTGGTTGCATTAATACAAATTCCATTTGGTTTAGCTTTATTTGGTGTTTTGCTAGGAAAAGCAGGACAAACTGTTACTTACTTAATTAGGCGCGCTATGACTGGTGATAAAAACTTTGCCCACAGTAACCACCATATTATTATTTTTGGTTGGCACGACACTCGTACAAAAAAGATGATTGATTACATTTTGGCAGATACGAAACGTACTGACCGTCGTATTTTACTCGCGGTAACAGAGCAGATGGATCATCCTTTTTTAGCTAACGAAAGCGTTGATTTTGCACGTTTAACGAGCTTTACTAATTTAGCTGAGCTAGAGCGGGTTGCTATTCGTAGTGCTGATAAGGTGATTATTGATGGTCAAGATGACGATCAGACATTTACAACAGCCCTGCGCATTAGTCGCTTAGTAAAAGATGATTGCCATATAAGCGCTCACTTTTTGGATGAAACCAAAGTTGAGATGATGTTAGAGCATTGCCAAAATGTAGAGTGTAGTAGTGCAAAATCAGCTGAGATACTCGTACGCTCAATGCAAGATCCAGGTTCGAGCCGTGTGCAAGAGGAGCTGCTATCTACTTTGCACGGCGATACACAATTTAGTTTGAAAATACCAAGCGGCTGTAAAGATATGGAATTTGGTACTTTGTTTCATCATTTTAAGCTTGAGCATGATGCCATACTGTTGGGTGTTGCTCATAATTTAAGTGCGCAAAATATGGATTTAAACCCACCATTAGATTACAAAGTAAGTGAAGGCGATATTCTGCACTATATATCGGTAGATCGAGTATTAAGTAGTGAAGTAGACTGGTCGAGCCTAGAAAAATAATGAATGAAGTTGTATTTTTAATTGTTGTTTTAAGTGCTTATATATTACCTGTCGTTATCGTACTCAATAGTAAGCGTACACAGGGTCATGAAAAGAATGGCTGGCTAATGGGAATAATTATATTTTCTTGGTTAGGGTTAATGATGTACTTTGCCATTGTGCCCAAGTATGGGCACAAAAAGAAAAAGGCCAAATAGAGTAGTTGGCCTTTACAGCCGCTTTTACTGGCGTAACTACTCTTCTAGTTGCTTAATTTTATGCTCAATTAAAGGATCGTCAGGTACAAGTTGTTGAGCAACTTCTAATAACTGAATGGCATCATTAGGATGCTCATCTTGATGTTTAAGGGCAACATCTATTAATGGCTGAATATCAATTTTTGCCTGATGTTCCTGTACGTGAACTTCTTTTTCATCAATCAAAATATTATGAGCTTTGCTTAATAGTGTTTGACGGTGAGCTGAGTTTACATTCGCTTTATTAAGGCTTTTGTAATAATCCTCTTTAAAACGTAAGGTTTTAGTTTGCATACGAAATTGCGCAATATCAATTTGCTGATGCTGGATAAAATCGACGGCTACTTGCTTATAAAATCCAAACTTATTCAAATATGTGGCATGTGTGCCATGTCCCATACCAAATACTCGTAAGTGAGTTAACTGCTTATAGCGCTTAGCGTGCATTCGGTCTATACGATTAGTAGGATCGTAAATAATATAGCCTTGGGCATCTCCTAAATCTAGATCGTGATAATCTTGCTGCCAATCAAACTGCTGAGCTATATCGGTACTAGAGCGGTCATCCCACGGTACTAATTCTTTATTTTTAGTACTTACCGGATGGAAGAACAACACCTGATTTAGCTTTAATAGTTTAGCAAAAGCGCCAACAGCAAATCCGCCACGACTTAAACCATAGCCAAGTCGACAATTAAACGGCGTAAGTAATGTTGATAATTGCTCGAGAAAAAAGATTAAATTACGATTACGAAACCAATTACTTTTACCCAAATGCTGAAAAGCGATTACGTTTACGTTTTGTTTTTGAGCTAAGTGATAACCCCATGGTGCAAAATCAGGACGAAGATCTTGCTCTTGCACGTTAGTGCCAGCTGGGGAGAAGGTAAAAAGCAGGGGTTTATTAACGTCAACAAAATCATACTTAACAAATACATCGCCGAGTAAATCACTACCCGTCATGGGTAATCGAGTTTGTTGCTCATTGTGCGGGAGAGTTAACCATTCATCTAACCAATACAGTAATTTCATTAATCCTCCAGCTATAAGTCAGCATAGATCATATCAAACTCAATGAAATTAGGTCAAACCGATAGGGTATTACTGCGCCATTTTGATTATTACATCCCAGTCATTTTTAGTAACAGGCATTATTGATAGTCGTCCGCCCTTTTTAAGTGCGATTTCAGTAATATTGTCATTGGCTTTAATATCTTTAAGGCTAATTAATTTTTTTAAATGGCTTTGATAAGTAACCTCAACAACAACCCAACGTGGTTTGTCGCTGGTGGCTTTTGCATCGTAATAGTCGCTGCTTAAATCAAATTGAGTGGGGTCTGGGTAGGCTTCTTTAGTAACCTCGGCAATGCCCGCTACGCCCACGTGTTTACAGCTTGAATGATAAATCATTACTGAATCACCGACTTTGACGTCGTCACGCATAAAATTTCGTGCTTGGTAATTACGCACACCTTCCCAAAGAGTCGTTTGTTTTGGTGCGTTTTTTAAGTCATCTAATGAAAACGCATCGGGTTCAGTTTTAAATAGCCAGTAAGCCATAACAGTATTCCTAACAAATATTTACTTCCCACTATTGTATAGTATCATTTGGACACTAGGGTAATGAGGAAGAAATAATGAGCCAAGTATTAGATGATTTATTGTCGTTGTTAACACTTGAAGAAATTGAGCAAGGTTTATATCGAGGACAAAGCCAAGATTTAGGCTTTGGTGCTGTATTTGGTGGTCAAGTAATGGGGCAGGCGCTTTCTGCTGCCAAAGAAACTCTACCTGAAGGGCGAATAGTTCATTCATTACATTCTTACTTTTTACGCCCAGGCGATCCGGCTAAACCCATTGTTTATGACGTTGAAACTATTCGTGATGGTAAGAGCTTTAGTACGCGCCGAGTCAAAGCAATTCAGTACGGTAAACCTATTTTTTATATGACCGCGTCATTCCAAGGTGAAGAGAGTGGGTTATCGCATCAAGCGACAATGCCTGATGTTCCCGCACCTGAGGAATTACGTTCATCGCTTGAGTTTTACCAAGATAACGCTTCGCATATCCCAGAGGTTATCCGTAATAAGTTTACCCGTGAAATGCCAATTGAAATGCGACCGGTTACTTTTCATAACCCGTTTAAACCAGAAGTTATGGAGCCGGTAAAGCATATTTGGTTTAAAGCTAATGGTGAAATGCCGGACGATCAGCGTATCCATAATTACTTATTAGCGTATGCGTCTGATTTTGAGTTTTTACCAACTGCATTGCAACCTCATGGTGTATCGTTTATGCAGCCAAATATGCAAGTAGCTACTATTGATCATGCAATGTGGTTTCATCGTCCATTTAGAATGGATGATTGGATTTTGTATTCAATTGATAGTCCAAGTGCGAGTAATGGGTGTGGTTTGGTACGGGGGCAGTTTTTTGATCGCCAAGGCAACTTGGTTGCCTCAACAATGCAAGAAGGGGTTATGCGTCAACGCTAACCCCTTCTGTAAATGCATTGCTAGTTACACTGATCTTGAACTATATCGCTGATTGACTGCCAGACGCGTGCTGGCAGTAATGTTTTAAGGTGTGCGTAGGTTTCACATAGTTGTGTGCTACCTACTAAGCCCTTATCACCCTCTGTTATTAATGACTCACCACGTAAGTTTTCGATAAAACTAACAAGTACTTTTTTGTCAAAAAACTCAGGTGTTTTTATGCCGTGCAGTGTACCTAAACGTTGTGCGAGTACTTGGCTTTCTCTTTCAAGTTCTGCTTTTTCAATGCCATCACTTGTTTGAATAAAACCAATTACAATAGCGTAACGTTGTAGAGTAAAGCTAAGTGCTCGTCCAAGCATTTCAAGCTTAGCTAGGCAGTCATTACTGTCCGTTATATGAATGTTATCGCCATCAAACTCAATTAAATTTTGATCAGCAAAGTTAGCTAAAATACGCGTTATGTAGTTTTCATCAAGAGGCTGTAAATACCATTCTTTAGCAAATAGCGGATAAAATGTTTTTACAAGTTGTTGGCATTGAGCAATCGTAGTGCTGTGTTGTTTAAATAGATGTAGTGCAATTAAGCTTGGTACTGCAAACAAGTGCAAAATATTGTTTCGGTAGTAATTAAACAGTACTTTTTCTTTATCGCTAATCGTAATAATTTCGCCAAACTCATCACTGATAACTTCAAACTTATTAAGCTTTAATGCATGCGTTAGTAATTGCTCTGGAGTTTCGTCTGGTGTAGTTACTTTGTTACTGTAGCTTGCATCACGCTGTAAGCGCAGATAAAAATCAAGCTGAGCTAATAGCTTTGGTTTACTCAATGCTTGTTTATCGTTAACCAGCAATATCATCGCTAGTAAGTTAACCGCATTAAGCGCCGCTGCATTATTAATTTTAACCATTACTTGGTCGGCAAGTTTAGTTACTTGTGGTGCTAACCATTGTGGCTTTTGCACGTCAGTTGGGTGTATTGAATCACGCCAATCAGGTTGGTTATCGTTTAAGTATTGGTTAATAGAGATTGGATCGCCAAAGTTTAAGTTACCACGACCGTAGTTTTTAAGGTTTTTGATTGCCTTAAAAATACCAAATATAGATTCGCCTTTTTTATCTTTACCATCCAGCTCTTTAAGGTAGGTGTTAATTTCCATGACGTGCTCGTAGCCAATGTACACAGGAACAATAGATATTGGTCTGTCTATTCCGCGTAGCATTGCTTGTAATGTCATAGATAGCATACCCGTTTTAGGCGGAAGTAAGCGTCCAGTCCGGCTTCGACCGCCCTCCGTGTAAAACTTAACAGAGTAACCTTTAATAAACAGTTGGCTTAAATACTCTTTGAATATGGCAGAATAAAGTTTATTACCTGCAAATGAACGGCGAATAAAAAACGCACCAGAGCGTCTAAATATGCCTCCGGCAGGGAAAAAGTTAAGATTTATACCAGCAGCTATATGCGGAGGTACTAAACCCAAATGATAAATAGAGTAAGTAAGCAGTAAATAATCCATATGGCTGCGATGACAAGGCATATAAATTATTTCATGTCCTTTATCTGTTAGTTCATGAATTTGTTCGGCGTGTTTAATATCAATACCATTATAAAGCTTATTCCATAACCAAGTTAAAAACCTTTCGGCCACACGTATCATTGCTTCAGAGTAATTAGCGGCTATTTCATCAAGTAGCTTAAGTGCATTTTGACGAGCTTCTGTTTGGCTAATGTTTTTAGCGTTAGCTTCATCTTGAATTGCTTTTTTTATAGTAGGTGACGCTAATAATGAATTAAACAATTGCTCACGAGATGGCATTTTAGGGCCTGTAGCAGCTAGCTTTTGGCGCTTAAAGTGAACACGCGCTACGCGTAATAATTTATGAGGTAACTCACTTACATCGGCTTTTTCATTGACTAAAAGTGATAAGTCGAGTGGTTGGCTAAAGCGAATAAAGTTATCGCGCCCTGAAAATAACACCACAAAAAACTTTCTAAACCAGCTTGGAGTAAGAGAGTGTGTAATTAAAGTACGTAGTCCTGGCTTTTCTTTACCTGGATCGCGCCCCCATAAAATAGTAACAGGCACCACTTGTACGTTTTGCTGACCGCTTTTTATTAAGTACTCAATAATTTGCTTGCCTTGGGCTAAAGCATTGGTTGGTTTTGCTTCATCACCAAATAACGGTGGAGGATTTTTAATACCAATAAAACGGTCTAAATTTTGAGTCCCTAGCACTTGCTCTTCTGTTGGGCTAGGTAGGCCATTCTTTTTACAAACATGCGCCAGCGCGGCTAAATCAAAACGTGAATTTAAACGCACTATGTAAAATGTAGGGTACTCAGGGTTTAGATCATACTGTTTAATAGGATTTTCTGGCAGCACTTTGCTTTTCACAAATAAGCGACTAAATCCAGCAGACATAACATTTAAACAATAATTAAAAATACGCATCGACTCACCATATTGAGAGTATTAAGGGCAAAATTAGCGCAACAGGATACCATAATATCTAAAAATCCCTTAGTTTGCGCAATTAAGATGTTTAGTTGTTTGTTGACTAGCATCAAAAGCATTAGTTCAAGTATAGCTATTGAACATGTATGGACGCATATTTAATCAAATTAGTATTCATTACATTGTTTCTAAATAGTTGTTGCATTTATCACCAATACCTCTATAATACGCAGGCTTTCAAAATTCCTCTGGGAATTAGAAAGGATAAATTAAGCTTGGATTTCAAGCTAATAAACAGGAGTTCCGATTTGGAACTCAACGTAGATATAATCAAACAGCCGACATCTTAAGTTTTAAGATTGTTTCGGTCGTTTTTTTATGCTCTTTTATATGCTCTTTATATTGAGGTTAAGAATGTCAAATCAACGCATTCGTATTCGCCTAAAAGCTTTTGACCACCGTTTGATTGACCAATCAACGGCAGAAATCGTGGAAACTGCGAAACGCACTGGCGCACAAGTACGTGGTCCAATCCCACTACCTACACGCTTTGAACGTTTTACTGTACTAACTTCACCGCACGTTAATAAAGATGCGCGTGATCAGTACGAGATCCGCACCCATAAACGTCTGATAGACATCGTAGAACCAACTGACAAGACTGTAGACGCGCTTATGCGTTTAGATCTTGCTGCTGGTGTTGATGTTCAAATCAGCCTGGGTTAATCGAAAGATTAGAGAGGTTTTAGGAAAATGGCATTAGGTCTAGTCGGTCGTAAAGTGGGTATGACACGAATCTTCACTGAAGATGGTGTATCTATCCCTGTGACAGTTATTGAAGCGACACCTAACCGCATTGCTCAGATCAAATCTGACGCAACAGACGGTTATAACGCGCTTCAAGTAACCGCAGGCACTAAAAAAGCAAGTCGTGTAAACAAAGCTAAAGCGGGTCATTTCGCTAAAGCTGGTGTTGAAGCGGGTCGCGGTCTGTGGGAATTCCGCCTTAACGGTGGTGAAGGCGATTTTGAAGTAGGCGCTGAGCTTACTGTTGAATTATTCAACGAAATCAACAAGGTTGACGTAACCGGTACTTCTAAAGGTAAAGGTTTCCAAGGTGGTGTTAAGCGCTGGAATTTCAGCATGCAAGACGCTACACATGGTAACTCTCTATCTCACCGTGCTCCTGGTTCAATCGGTCAAAACCAATCACCTGGTAAGGTGTTTAAAGGTAAGAAAATGGCCGGTCATATGGGTGCTGAGCGTGTAACGACTCAAAACTTAGAACTAGTTCGCGTTGACGCTGAGCGTAATTTGCTTTTAGTTAAGGGTGCAGTACCTGGAGCTATTGGCGGTGACGTTATCGTTAAACCAGCTGTTAAAGCATAAGTCCTGGAGATTTAGTGATGGAATTAGCAATTAAAGACGCTTCTGGCGGTCTTGAAGTTTCTGAAGCTACTTTTGGACGTGAGTTTAACGAAGCATTAGTACACCAAGTAGTTGTTGCATACGCAGCAGGTGCTCGTCAAGGTACTCGTGCTCAGAAGACACGTTCTGAAGTAAGCGGTGGTGGTAAAAAACCATGGGCTCAAAAAGGTACTGGCCGTGCACGTGCCGGTACAATCCGTAGCCCAATTTGGCGTTCAGGTGGCGTTAGCTTTGCAGCTAAACCACAAGACCACAGCCAAAAAGTAAACCGTAAAATGTACCGTGGTGCGATTAAAAGCATCTTATCTGAATTAGTTCGTCAAGAGCGTTTAATCGTTGTTGAAAGTTTTGCTCTAGCAGCACCAAAAACTAAAGAACTAGTTGCTAAGCTTAAAGAACTTGAGCTTAAAGATGTTCTTATCGTGACTGAAGAAGTAGATGAAAATCTTTTCTTATCGGCACGTAACCTTTATAAGGTTGACACACGTGATGTAGCTGGTATCGATCCTGTAAGCTTAATTGCTTTCGATAAGGTACTTATTACAGCCGCTGCTGTTAAGCAACTTGAGGAGGCGCTAGCATGATTCGCGAAGAACGTCTTTTAAAAGTGATCCTTGCTCCACATATCTCTGAAAAAAGCACAATTGCTGCTGAAGAAAACAATACTATTGTTTTTAAAGTAGTAAATGACGCAACTAAAGCTGAAATTAAAGTAGCAGTTGAGAAGCTTTTTGAAGTAGAAGTAACGGGTGTTCGCACACTTAACGTTAAGGGTAAAACAAAACGTACTGGCGCACGTTTCGGTCGTCGTAGCGACTGGAAAAAAGCTTACGTTACTCTTAAAGAAGGCAGCGAGCTAGACTTTGTCGGCGGCGCCGAGTAATAAGGGGATAGAATTATGGCACTTCAAAAGTGTAAGCCTACTTCTGCGGGCCGTCGTCACCTAGTTAAAGTGGTTAACTCTGATCTACATAAGGGTAAGCCATACGCACCACTTTTAGAGAAAAACTCTAAATCAGGTGGTCGTAATAACAATGGTCGTATTACGGTTCGTCATATCGGTGGTGGTCATAAACAACATTACCGTTTAATCGATTTTAAACGTACTAAAGATGGCATTCCAGCTACTGTTGAACGTTTAGAATACGATCCAAATCGTAGCGCAAACATCGCTCTTGTATTATATGCAGACGGTGAGCGTCGTTACATTATCGCACCAAAAGGCTTAAAAGCTGGCGATGCAATCCAGTCTGGTGTTGATGCACCAATCAAACCTGGTAATGCATTACCAATGCGTAATATGCCTGTAGGTTCGACTGTTCACAACGTAGAATTAAAACCAGGTAAAGGTGCTCAAATCGCACGTTCTGCTGGTGCATACGTTCAAATCCTTGCTCGTGATGGTCAGTATGTAACATTACGTCTTCGTTCAGGCGAAGTTCGTAAAGTTGAATCTGATTGTCGTGCGACTCTAGGTGAAGTAGGCAATGCTGAGCATATGCTTCGTTCACTTGGTAAAGCAGGTGCAAATCGCTGGCGTGGTATTCGTCCGACAGTTCGTGGTGTTGCCATGAACCCGGTAGATCACCCACACGGTGGTGGTGAAGGTCGTACATCTGGTGGTCGTCATCCTGTGTCTCCATGGGGTAAACCGACTAAAGGTGCGAAGACGCGTAAGAACAAGCGTACGGATAAATTTATAGTACGTCGTCGTACTAAGTAATATTGAGGAATAGCCATGCCACGCTCTCTCAAGAAGGGTCCTTTTATAGACCTACACTTGCTGAAGAAGGTAGAGAAAGCTTTGGAAAGCGGTGAGAAAAAGCCAATTAAAACTTGGAGCCGTCGTTCAATGATCATACCTAACATGATCGGATTGACCATTGCTGTCCATAATGGTCGCCAGCACGTACCAGTTTTCGTTTCTGACGAAATGATCGGTCACAAACTAGGTGAATTTGCACCAACTCGCACTTACCGTGGCCATGCTGCGGATAAGAAAGCGAAGAAACGATAAGAGGGGAAGATAAATGCAAGCATTAGCTAAACATAAATTCGCCTCTGGTTCGGCGCAAAAAGCACGTCTAGTTGCAGATCAGATCCGCGGGTTACCTGTAGATCGCGCACTAGAAATCCTGGCGTACAGCCCTAAGAAAGCGGCTGTATTAGTTAAGAAAGTACTTGAGTCTGCTATTGCTAACGCAGAGCATAACGAAGGTGCTGACATTGATGAGCTTCGTATAACAACGATCTTTGTGGACGATGGTCCTACAATGAAACGTATTATGCCTCGTGCTAAAGGACGCGCAGATCGCATCCTTAAGCGTACAAGCCATATCACTGTTATGGTTTCAGATAGCTAGGAGTATAAGTAATGGGACAAAAAGTTCATCCTACTGGTATTCGCCTAGGTATATCTAAACCTTGGGTTTCTACCTGGTACGCGAGTTCAAAAGATTTCTCTGCACAGCTTTTTGGCGATCACAAAGTTCGTACATTCCTTACTAAGGAATTAAAAACGGCTTCTGTGTCTAAAATCGTTATTGAGCGTCCAGCAAAATCAATCCGAGTAACAATTCACACGGCTCGTCCGGGTGTTGTTATCGGTAAAAAAGGCGAAGACGTAGAAAAATTACGTCAAGCGGTAACTAAAATCGCTGGTGTACCTGCTCAGATTAATATCTCTGAAGTACGTAAACCAGAACTAGATGCACAACTAGTAGCAGACGGCATTGCCTCTCAACTAGAACGTCGTGTTATGTTCCGTCGCGCTATGAAGCGTTCGGTACAAAATGCAATGCGCATCGGTTCTAAAGGGATTAAAGTTGAAGTTAGCGGTCGTCTTGGCGGCGCTGAAATCGCACGTTCAGAATGGTATCGTGAAGGTCGTGTACCTCTACATACTCTTCGTGCTGATATCGATTACGCAACTTCTGAAGCCTTAACCACTTATGGTATCATTGGTGTTAAAGTTTGGATCTTCAAAGGCGAAGTTATTGGTGGTTTACCACTAGTACAAGAGCAAGAGAAGCCAGCTAAACGCGCACCAAAGAAAGCCAAGAAAAGTGCTAAGTAGAGGTAGCGAGTAATGTTACAGCCAAAACGTACAAAATTCCGTAAAATGCACAAAGGCCGCAACCGCGGTTTAGCGCAAAACGGTAACAAAGTAAGCTTCGGTACTTTCGGATTGAAAGCAACTGGCCGTGGCCGTATGACTGCTCGTCAAATCGAAGCAGCTCGTCGTGCTATGACGCGTCACGTGAAACGTCAAGGTAAAATCTGGATTCGTGTCTTCCCTGACAAACCGATTACAGAAAAACCTCTTGAAGTTCGTATGGGTAAAGGTAAAGGTTCTGTTGAATATTGGGTTGCTGAAATTCAGCCTGGTAAAGTACTTTACGAAATGGAAGGTGTTTCAGAAGAGCTTGCTCGTGAAGCGTTTGACCTTGCTGCTCGTAAACTGCCATTCAAAACAACTTTCGTAACTCGGACGGTAATGTGATGAAAGCTAGCGAACTAAAAGATAAAAGCGTAGAAGAGCTTAATGCTGAACTTCTAGGACTACTTCGTGAGCAATTTAATATGCGCATGCAAGCTAGCACTGGTCAGTTAGCTCAGACACACACGCTAAGAACAGTACGCCGCGATATCGCGCGTGTAAAAACAGTTATTAACCAGAAGGCAGGTCAATAATGAGCGATAAAATTCGTACTCTTCAAGGCCGTGTAATCAGCGACAAGATGGAAAAATCTTTCACTATCGCTATCGCACGTTATGTGAAGCACCCAATCTATGGGAAATTCATTAAACGTACGACTAAGTTACACGTACATGACGAAAATAACACAGCAAAAGCGGGTGACGTAGTTACTATCCGTGAATGCGCACCAATTTCTAAGAATAAATCTTGGACTTTAGTAGACGTTATTTCTAGTCCAAAACAAGCTTAATTTTTAATTAAGTTAGTTTTGTAAAAAAGCCCTGGCATTAGCCGGGGCTTTTTGTTTTCTGGAACTGCCTTGTCTTGAAACGTGTTTACACATTTAGGACTTATACCAATCCGCAATAATACTTAATCATTTTGTGGGGCTAAACGTGTCGCTACCTGCTTTAAAAAATGCTCATTTAGAACAACTAAATAGCGAATTTTTTGCCTAGCTATCAACACGTTTTTCCAGCCTCAAAATAGATCACTTAATTAAGCGAATTGGTATTATCTTTTTATCAGAAATACAAAAGCATGCAGGGTAGTTTTCTGGTTTGTGTCATCAACTCCGTTGTTGCTATATATTTTTTAGTATCAGAACTAGTGGCTGAATCATAAAAGTTTGATTATAAGCTTACATATCTCAGTAACTTTAATACTTGCTATAGGCATATAAGCCGTAGCGTTACTTTTCTCTTACTTTATTTCAATGTTACAGTTTTAAGGTATCGAAAATAGATATTCAAATATAACTTAATCATTCGCTTGTCTGGTTTTTTTATGTCTAAAACCTCAATTTATCGCCTTAAATGAATATTCTGGTATGATTAGCAAATATGCGCTTTTGAATGAATTTTTGAGGTAATAATGACGCGTAGTTTTGAATTTCATTTAACTGATGAGATTGCCACGGTTACAATGGGTAATCGCGTTGCTGATATTATAGAGCAAGGTGCGGTTATTTATTTACATGGTGATTTAGGTGCTGGTAAAACAACGTTTACACGAGGTGTAGTGCAAGGCTTTGGCCATACAGGTAAGGTTAAAAGCCCGACCTATACACTAGTAGAACCTTATGAGCTTGAGCGTGCAAATGTTTATCATTTTGACTTATACCGCTTAGGTGATCCTGAAGAACTCGAATACATGGGAATACGCGATTATTTCTCAGCAGACGCAATTTGTGTTGTTGAATGGCCTGAAAAGGGTGGTGAATTTATTCCTGTGCCTGATTTAGATATTACTCTAAGCTATGTGGGTAACGAACGTAAAATTGTTATAAATAGTGCGAGTGAGCGCGGTATAGCAATTGTCGAAAAACTAAATAATCAATAATAATATAGTTAAGGCAGTAATTATCCAATGAGCCGAGGTGTAGTTAAACTTTTTATTTATCTTATGGTTATCACCATAAGCTTGCCGCTATGGGCTAAAAACACAATCAATAGTGTGCGTGTATGGCCGTCTCCAGATAGTACGCGCGTGGTATTTGATTTAAATGATAAGCCCGACTTTAGCTATTTCATGCTTAAAAACCCTAGCCGCCTAGTGATTGATTTAGAAAATACTAGCGAGTTAAAAACATTGCCAGGTGTGCCCCCGAAACATCAAATAGTAAGCAAATTACGTTACTCAAAACCTAAAAATAAACAAAGCGTACGTTTAGTATTTGAATTAAGCGCGCCAATAAAGCCAGTGGTATTTGCCCTCGCACCTACAGGCCCTTATAAAAATAGACTCGTTGTTGATTTATATAATAAAAGCCAAGCTACTACAGTTGCTTCTCCTGCTCAAACAGCCGCTAAAAACCGTCAACTAAGCCAAGAGCGCGACATTGTTATTGCGATTGATGCGGGGCATGGCGGCGAAGATCCTGGTTCAATTGGGCCATCAGGCACCTACGAAAAAACAGTTACACTGCAAATTGCGAAACGTTTAGAGCGCATGATTGATGGCGAACGTGGCATGATTTCGCGCATGGTACGAAGCGGTGACTATTTTGTAAAATTAAATACCCGTACTAATCGAGCCCGTGAAAAAAAGGCAGATTTTTTTGTTTCTATTCATGCTGATGCATTTACAAGCCCTGGGCCAAATGGTGCCTCTGTGTGGGTTTTATCATTAAGACGTGCTAATTCAGAAATAGGTAAATGGATAGAAGATAAAGAAAAACACTCCGAGCTTTTAGGTGGCGCTGCTGATGTAATGAAAGATGCCGCCAATGAAAAATATCTAGCACAAGCGTTGCTTGATATGTCGATGGACCACTCTATGAAAACTGGCTTAAATGTAGCTGATGAAGTGGTTAAAGAGCTTCGTAAGGTTGCCAAACTGCATAAAAAAGATCCCCAGCATGCGAGCCTTGCAGTACTAAAATCACCAGATATTCCATCTATTTTGGTAGAAACGGGGTTTATATCTAACCCGCGAGAAGAAAAGCTACTTAAAAGCCCTAATCATCAAGAGCGTTTAGCTAAAGCGATATTTACTTCAATTAAAAATTATTATTTGAAAAATCCGCCGGATGATTCTTTATTTGCTAAATTAAAGTCGCAATATCCAACAAAGCATAAAGTACGCCCCGGTGAATCTTTAAGTATGTTAGCGAGTCGCTATGGCGTTACAGTCAATAAATTAAAACAAGTTAATAAGCTTAGTTCTAATACCTTATTTATTGGGCAAGAGCTCGATATACCTCAAAGTTAGTCATTATTATTAGCGCAATGTTTGCTAGGAAGTCTCATGAATATTGAAATATTACCCGCGCGTTTAGCCAACCAAATTGCCGCAGGCGAAGTGGTTGAGCGCCCAGCGTCGGTAGTAAAAGAGCTTGTTGAAAATAGCTTAGATGCTGGCGCAACGCGTATTCAAATTGATATTGAGCGCGGCGGCCACAAACTTATTCGTATTCGTGATAATGGCGCAGGGATAAGTAAAAATGAGCTAACGCTCGCACTTTCTCGCCACGCGACAAGTAAATTAAAATCACTTGATGACCTTGAAAACATTTGCTCACTTGGTTTTAGAGGGGAAGCACTTGCGTCAATTAGTTCTGTGTCGCGTTTAACGCTGAGCTCAAAACCAAAAGAGCAAGAAGCGGCTTGGCAAGCTTTTGCAGAAGGCCGCGACATGGCCGTTCAAGTAAAACCTGTAGCGCATCCCGATGGCACAACCATTGAAGTAAAAGATTTATTTTTTAATACTCCAGCACGTCGTAAATTTTTACGCACCGAAAAAACTGAATTTAGCCATATTGATGAGTTGATAAAGCGTATTGCGCTTAGTCGCTTTGATGTCTCTATTACACTAACTCACAACGAAAAAGTAGTAAGGCAGTATCGTGCCAAAACTGATCCCTCTCAGGCTATAACACGCGTAGCACAAGTTGCAGGCAAGGACTTTGCCGAGCAAGGTTTGCATATTCAATCAGGAGAAGGCGGTTTACAGTTGCATGGTTGGGTGCTACCTGTAGGCTCAGCTAATACGACTCAGTACACTTATGTGAATAATCGCATGATGCGCGATAAGCTTATTTTGCATGCTATACGCCAGGCATTTGAAGAAGTAAGTGGAACACAAGAATTACCCGGTTTTGTCATTTATATTGATATTGACCCTCGGCAGGTTGATGTAAATGTTCACCCTGCTAAGCATGAAGTGCGTTTTCATCAAGGGCGGTTAATTCATGATTTTATATTGCAAGCTATTAAGCAGGTAGTAGTGCCATTGCAAGGCGAATTCACTAACGAATCAGCGAGCACAGCAGCAGAACTCACGCCAGCGTTCATTGAGTCGTCTCATAGCAGTGCTAATAATATAGAAAGCGAAGGAGTGTTTGATTACCCTAAATCGCAATTACAGCCCTCTTCCTCTGGAAGTGCTGGTTGCTCAAGTTCGTCCTCAGGTACTAGAAGTGTTGGCGGTGCATACCGTGCTGCACCAAGTACGAGCCATCATGACGTAAATGCGTTTTATCAAGGAGTGAGTGAGCAACACGCCGCGCATTTTGATAATGCAGCCAATATATCTGCTGCACCACACCAGTCCATATCTGTGGATAATGTCTTAAAAGCTGTTTCTATTATAAGTGTTAGTGAAGGAGTGTGTGTCTTTAGTGAAGAGCAGCAATTGTATTGCTCACATTTTAAATATGCATTAGTTGATGATTGGCATAATCAAATTAAAGAGTTCGGAAGTTTAGAAGGGAAAGCCCTTTTGTTACCAGTGCGAGTAAACTTAGAAAAAGAAGATTGCTTACTTATAGAATCCCAGCAATCGTGGTTTACCTTACTTGGTTTTGAACTTGTAATAGAAAAACAATTTGTAATGGTTAAAAAATTGCCAGCGTGTTTATATTTACTTGACGTAAGTGCAGCGGTAGGTGAGCTACTTGATGCGTGTAAAGCAAAACTTGAAAATATAGAGAATTGGTTAGAATGGCAAATGAAATGCGTGCCGACCCGATTTTATTTAAGCAATGTATTTTTAGCGCAACAAATGCGCTTACAAAATAATCCACAAACTATTGAACGCTTGCGTAAAAAAGCAGTTAAAATAGAGCTAAATCACTATTTAACGCAATTAGATTAAGGTATCAGTGTTGAGTAATTTACCAGTTATATTTTTAATGGGTCCAACTGCAGCAGGTAAAACAGCATTGGCAATCTCGCTGTGCGAGCATTTAAATACAGAAATAATCAGCGTAGATTCAGCGCTAGTGTATAAAGGTATGGACATTGGTACAGCAAAACCTGATGCCGAAGAATTAGCCAAAGCTCCGCATCATTTAATTGATCTACTTGACCCGAGTGAAACGTATTCAGTTGCAGATTTTAGGCGCGATGCAGTGCAAAAAATTGACGAATTTCACAGAAAAGGTAAAGTGCCTGTATTGGTTGGAGGTACAATGCTGTACTTCAAATCTTTAATTGATGGTTTATCGCCTTTACCTGAAGCAGATACAGAGATAAGAGCAGAGCTAGAAGCGCAAGCTAAAGAATTTGGCTGGCCTCATTTATATAAAGAATTAGTTAAAGTTGACCCAAAAGCAGCCGAAAAAATAAGTGAAAATGACTCACAAAGAATTAATCGGGCTTTAGAGGTTTACAGGTTAACTGGTAAGACCATGACTGAGTTGCAAATGCAAAAACAGCCGGCTTTACCTTATACTTTTCATCAATTTGCGATTGCACCGCAAGAACGCAGTGAATTACACCGCCGAATTGAAGAAAGGTTTAAAATAATGATTGATCAGGGGTTTGAAAATGAAGTTTCGACCCTATATCTACGTAAGGATTTACACCCCAATATGCCTTCTATTCGTTGTGTTGGTTATAGACAAATGTGGGATTACCTTGCGGGTGAAACAAACCATGATGAAATGGTTTTTCGTGGCATCGCAGCAACACGTCAGCTGGCAAAACGGCAGTTAACGTGGCTTCGTAGTTGGCCTGATGTTACTTGGTTAACAACAGGCGACGAAGAAAACTTGCATCGTGTAGTAAGTTCGCTAAGCTAGTAGTAGTTGAATATTGTTTTTTATCAAATAAGTTCAGCCACTTAATTATAATAACACCTAGAACGAAGGAACAATAACATGGCAAAAGGCCAATCGTTACAAGACCCATTTTTGAATGCACTACGACGTGAGCGCATTCCAGTATCAATCTTTTTGGTAAATGGCATAAAATTACAAGGCAAAATTCAGTCATTTGACCAATTTGTTATTTTACTAGAGAACACCGTAAATCAAATGGTTTATAAGCATGCAATTTCTACAGTTGTCCCTGCTCGCGCAGTTAACTTCCAAGCAGTTCAAGGGAGTGAAGACACTGAAGAGGCAGAAGCTGGAAACTTTTAATTAGGAGCATAATGTTTGTTTGACCGCTATGAATCCGGCGAACAGGCAATTTTAGTTCATATCGACTTGCCTAAAGAAGGAGATCGTGAAGATCTTCACGAATTAGAAATGTTGGTATCTTCTGCTGGTGTTAGTAGTTTGGCGGTTGTGCAAGGCAGCCGTCAAGCACCACATCCGAAACTATTCGTCGGTACCGGTAAAGCAGAGGAAATAGCTGAGATTGTCAAAATCCACAAAGCAGATGTCGTAATTTTTAATCATCAACTCAGGCCATCACAAGAGCGTAATTTAGAGCGCGTTTGTCAATGTCGTGTGCTTGATAGAACGACGCTAATTCTTGATATTTTTGCCCAGCGCGCACGTACCCACGAGGGTAAGCTGCAAGTTGAATTGGCTCAACTTCGCCATATGTCGACTCGATTAATTCGAGGCTGGACTCACCTTGAACGTCAAAAAGGCGGGATTGGTTTACGTGGTCCTGGTGAAACTCAACTTGAAACTGACAGAAGATTACTTCGTGCCCGTATTCAAAATATTCGTGCACGTTTAGCTAAAGTTGCAGTGCAACGCGAACAAGGTAGGCGAGCTCGTACTCGCAACGAAATACCTACAGTTTCATTAGTTGGTTATACCAATGCGGGTAAATCTACGTTATTTAATCGAATTACAAATTCAGATGTATACGCGGCCGATCAGTTGTTTGCCACGCTTGATCCGACTCTACGTAAGCTTGAGTTAGGTGATGTTGGCCCTGTTATCTTAGCTGATACAGTGGGCTTTATTCGTCACCTACCACATGACTTAGTTGCTGCTTTTAAAGCAACGCTTACTGAAACTCGCGAAGCTGATTTGCAGTTACATGTAATTGATGCCGCAGACTCACGTCTGCAAGAAAATATTGAACAAGTACAATCGGTGCTTAAAGAAATTGAGGCCGATGAAGTACCACAGCTATTAATTTATAATAAAATTGATGCGCTGGATAACGTAAGCCCACGTATTGATCGAGATGACGAAGGTCAACCTATAAGAGTATGGCTTAGCGCTCAGACTGGTGAAGGGTGTGAATTACTTAGCGAGGCTATCAGTGAGTTACTAGCTAAGAAGATGTTTAACGAAACATTATTTCTTACGCCATTGTATGGTCGCTTAAGAGCTGCATTGTTCAGTTTAAATGCAGTGCATGAAGAGCAATTTGATGAGCAAGGTAATTGGCTGTTAGATGTTAGAATGCCAATGGTTGAGTGGAATCGTTTAATTAAAGAATTTGGTCCTGAAATTGCTGGTTTTATCAACCGTAATTAAAAATTGACGTTTTAATGTCGGTTTTTGTATGAGAAACGCGGTAGATTTGTTAGATTTAACACAATTTCCTAATTTATTTAGATAACAATGGAGTATAGCTATGGCCTGGAATGAACCGGGTAATAATGGCAATGACAAAGATCCGTGGAATAATAAAGGCGGACGTGATCAAGGCCCACCTGATTTAGACGAGGTGTTCCGCAAGTTTAGTAACAAGTTCAGCGGCTTATTTGGCGGGAAAAAATCCGGCAATGGTAGCGGCGGTGGACTTGGCGGAGCCGGTATTTCATTCATACTTATTATCGCCGTTATTGTATGGGCGTTAAGTGGTATTTATACGGTTAAAGAAGCCGAGCGTGGTGTGGTTCTACAATTTGGTAAATATGACCGAATTGCTGATCCTGGTTTGCGCTGGAAAATGACTTTCATCGAAACGGTAATCCCAGTAGATATTGAAGCTGTTCGTTCACTATCGGCTTCTGGTTTTATGCTTACTGAAGACGAAAACGTAGTTAGCGTTGAGTTTCAGGTGCAATACCGTGTTATTGACCCATACCTTTATGAATTTAGCGTAACTAACGCTGATAGTAGCTTAGAAGAAGCGCTAGACAGTGCACTGCGTTATGTTGTGGGCCATGCAAAAATGGACCAAGTATTAACTAATGGCCGTGAGGTTGTTCGTCAAAATACATGGGATGAGCTTAATAAGATTATCGAACCATATAACTTAGGTTTAATTGTTACTGACGTGAACTTTAAAGACTCTCGTCCACCAACTGAAGTTAAAGATGCATTTGATGATGCAATTGCTGCACAAGAAGATGAAGAACGTTTCATCCGTGAAGCAGAAGCATATGCTCGTGAAATTGAACCGCGTGCTCGTGGTCAAGTAACGCGTATGACTCAAGAAGCGGAAGGTTATCAAGAGCGCATTACATTGGAAGCACAAGGTGAGGTAGCTCGCTTTGAAAAGCTTTTACCTGAATATCAAGCAGCTAAAGAAGTTACTCGTGAGCGCTTATACATTGATGCAATGGAAGAAGTGTTAGGGAGTAGTTCTAAAATATTGGTTGATGTTAAAGGCGGCAATAACATGATGTATTTACCTCTTGATAAAATCATGGACAAGCAAGGAACCGCAACACGAGTTGCACTTCCAAGTTCAAGTGATATTCAAGACTTACGTAATAAAGTTAATACGTCGCGCAATAGCTCTGTTAATAGTGGCAATGACCGCTTTAACAACGACCGCTTCAATGATGGGAGATAATCATAATGAAAAACTTTAGTTTAGTAATACTATTAGCTGCCATTGTTATGTCTTTCTCATCGGTATTTGTTGTACCTGAAGGGCAAAAAGCAATTGTAATGTTATTCAGTAAAGTACAAAAAGATAGCGACGACAAAGCGATTGTATATGGCCCAGGCCTACAATTTAAAGTACCATTTTTTAGCCAAGTACGCCGTATTGATGCACGTATTCAAACGCTAGATGGTGCGCCAGATCGCTTTGTTACTAGCGAGAAAAAAGACTTAATTGTTGATTCGTTTGTAAAATGGCGAGTTAATGACTTTAGTGCTTTTTACTTACGTGCTCGTGGCGATAAGCAATATGCTGAAACGCTACTTAAGCAAAAAGTAAACAATGGTCTTCGTACAAACTTTGGTACACGTACAATTCGCGAAATTGTATCAGGTGAGCGTAGCGAGTTGATGGAAGAAGCGTTAGTACAAGCTTCTGAAAGTGCACGTGAGCTAGGTATTGAAGTACTAGACGTACGTGTTAAGCAAATCAACTTACCACAAGAAGTGAGTAGCTCTATTTACCAACGTATGCGCGCTGAGCGTACTGCGGTTGCAAAAGAGCACCGTTCTGAAGGTCAGGAAAAAGCAGAGACTATTCGTGCGGGAGTTGACCGTCGAGTAACTGTAATGCTTGCTGATGCTGAGCGTAATGCACGTTCTGTACGTGGTCAAGGCGATGCTGATGCTGCAGGCATTTATGCTAATGCGTATAACAAAGACCCTGAGTTCTTTAGTTTTGTACGTTCACTTGAAGCTTACAAAAAGACTTTTAAAGATAAGCAAGATGTTATGGTGCTTTCACCAGATAGCGACTTCTTCCAATATATGAAAGGCGCTAAAGCTCAATAGACTTTACGTTAATTATTTAAAAGTTAAAAAGCCTCGCATTTGCGGGGCTTTTTGTTAAATACAAACTAGTGCGTTAAATCACTGTTATTTATGTGGTTATTGGTCAATATTTGGATATAACAATTGCCCGCAGAAAAAATAAGCTGAACAGGGGTGATCTTTACTTTAGTTTTCTGGTAAAATCTCGTCCTAATTTTCTCTAAGTGAATTTACGATGGGTAAAAACGTTGTTGTATTAGGCACCCAATGGGGTGACGAAGGAAAGGGTAAGGTAGTTGATCTCCTTACAGACAAAGCATCTTTAGTAGTTCGTTATCAAGGTGGCCACAATGCGGGTCATACTTTAGTTATCGAAGGTGAAAAGACGGTTCTACACCTTATTCCATCGGGTGTATTACGTGACAATGTTAAATGTGTGATTGGTAATGGTGTAGTTTTATCACCAGAAGCGCTAATGAGAGAAATTGGCATGCTTGAAGAGCGCGGCGTACCAGTACGCGAGCGTCTTTTAATAAGTGAAGCATGTCCGCTAATCTTGCCTTTCCATGTTGCATTAGATGTAGCCCGCGAAACAGCTCGTGGCGATAAGCCTATTGGTACAACTGGCCGTGGAATCGGTCCTGCGTACGAAGATAAAGTAGCACGTCGTGGTTTACGCGTAGGCGATTTATTTAATCCTGAAGTATTTGCAGCTAAATTAAAAGAAGTGCTTGAGTACCACAACTTCACTTTAGTTAACTACTACAAAGTAGATGCTGTAGATTTCCAAAAAACGTTTGATGATGCAATGGCTGTTGCTGATATCTTAAAAGCAATGGTTGTAGATGTAACTGAGCTTTTAGATCAAACGCGTTTAGCAGGCGAAAACATTTTATTTGAAGGTGCACAAGGTACGTTACTTGATATAGATCACGGTACTTACCCTTATGTAACATCTTCAAACACTACCGCTGGTGGCGTTGCGACTGGTGCAGGTTTTGGTCCATTAAACCTTGATTACGTTTTAGGTATTATTAAAGCGTACACTACACGTGTTGGTTCAGGTCCTTTCCCTACAGAGCTTTACGACGGTCTTGATAAACAAGATCCAGTTGGTAAGCACCTAGGTGATAAAGGCCATGAGTTTGGCGCTACAACAGGTCGACTTCGTCGTACTGGTTGGTTAGATGCAGTGGCTATGCGCCGTGCAGTTCAAATCAACAGTATTTCAGGTTTTTGTTTAACTAAGCTTGATGTTTTAGATGGCTTAGAAACACTTAAAATCTGTACTGGTTACAAGCTTGAAGATGGCACAGTTACTAACGTAACACCATTAGCGGCTGAAGGTTACGATAAAGTAACACCAGTATACGAAGAAATGCCAGGTTGGTCAGAAAACACTGTTGGTGTAACTAGTCTTGACGGTTTACCAAAAGCTGCGATTGACTACATCAAACGTATTGAAGAAATTACGGGTGTTCCAATTGATATTATTTCTACAGGTCCTGACCGTGTAGAAACTATGGTGCTTCGCAATCCGTTTGCGTAATTACCATTAGATTAAAAAAAGCTGCTTCGTGCAGCTTTTTTTGTGTCTAAAATTCACCTTGGAACGATCTTTGTATATTATTTAATAAGTTTATTTATATAAGTGGTGAACATGCGTTTATTTAATCGTAATTGCGTACTAAGGCTTTCGTTAATACCGCTGTCTTTATTTATAGCAACCAACAGCTTAGCTACAGAAAGCCCTGCTGCTGTGCCGCTATATACAGAATCAGAGCTAATTGCGTTAATAAATAAAAATACGCATTTAGCGCGCGTAAAGGCAGATGATTGCCAGTTGGTGCAAGATATAGAAGCACGAGCCAATAAAATGGCATTGCCGTCTTATCAATTTTTATACGGCGATATGCTGGCTTATAACGTGTGCGTTGATCGCAATGTAGAGTTAGGTGTGTATTACATGCGAAAAGCAGCTGAGCAAGGCTTAGCGGCAGCGCTAGAGCAATTGGGACGATACTACGACACTGGTCGCTTAGTTCAGCAAGATAAAGCAATGGCAATTACCTATTTGCGTGAAGCCTCGTCGCAAGGCAATTTAAAAGCACAACTACGTTTAGTTAAATTATTTAATGATGGTTATGGCAGCCCGCGTGATTTTGAAGATGCCTATCGTTGGCTATTTAATTCTATGGTGGCAGATAAAGCGACTCATAGAAAAATTGAGCGAGCGCTGACTAAGTTAGCGCAAAAAATGCCAGATAGTGTGGTTGCTCGAGCTCGCCTTCCTATTTAATGGCTGTTAAAAACAAAACCCTAACTTTTTAAGTTAGGGTTTTTTAGTTTTTACAGACTGTAAAAGTATTTAACTGTCTTCTTTAGTCTTTGTTTGCGGGTCTTTTAAAACTGACATTTTAGGCGGCTGTAAAGCAACAACGCGTTCGCCTTCTTGCGGCGGTTTTTCCATGTTGATTGTAAACGGTCTTAGCTTAATTGGTGTATCGTCATCACTGTCTTTATCACCTTTGAGAATAAATAAAGGGATAGCCTCAGGGTTCATTTCTAAGTATTGTTCCCAGCTAAACTCATCCGAGATACGTGTTGAACTAACCTTACCGCCTTTAGCTATAATACTGCTTAAACGTGCATACGAGCCTTCGTCTCCAAACAGTATTTGTCTAGATAAAAACGTTGCGCTGTCTTTATTTGCTTTTGCATGCGACGTTGATGAGCGTAGCGAAAATACATTTTTCTCATTAAGTAAATGCGAAAAGTATTGAACACCTAACGCATTATGATGACGATTTGGCGATAATGCTAATACACTACGAATCGTTGTTAGAGGTAAGTAGCGTTCAGCATGCTCTGATTGCGGGTTACCATAATAACAAGCTAAACCATCCATACGTGCCATTCTGCAGTTTTCCCATGCAGGATCTGACAGGTGAACCGGAATGTTTTGCTCTTGTAAGCCTCGGCCGATTGCACGCGATACATGGTTTGCACCAATAATTAATATTGTATTTGGCGATGGCTGGCGTACACCTAATAGCTTGGCGACAGGAATGGCGGTTAAGCTCTGTAGTACAACGGTAATTATAATTACTGTAAATATAAGAGGTACCATTTTTTCAGCATCCGCAACACCAGACTCCATCATGCTAAGCGCAAATACTGACCCAACGGCTGCGGCGACTATACCGCGTGGAGCTATCCAGGCAAGTACCAAACGAGACTTCATTGGTAAGTCAGTACCAAAGGTCGAAATAGCAATACACAGTGGCCGAGCAACAAAAAGCACGATAGCTAAAAATATAAATACATCGCTGTCGAGCATCATTAAATCAGAGAGCTGTAAGCGTGCTGCAAGTAAAATAAACAGCGTTGATATTAATATCATCGACAAGTCTTCTTTGAACTCAAGTACAGAATCTATTTCTAAATCGTCTTGGTTAGCAAGCCAAATACCAAATACAGTCACTGCTAATAGGCCTGATTCATGGCTTAAATAGTTTGATACAGAAAAACTAATGAGTACTAATGCCAATATACCAAACTTATGTAATTCAAATGGTAGCCACTCGCGGCGCATTAATAGTGTTGTTAACCAACCAGCAGCAACACCAATACTTAATCCAACACCTAGGGTTTTAACTAAAGCAATAATAGTGTGGCTAAATACTTCGCCTTGGCCTACCAGCATTACGGCTTCAAATACTAATACAGCGAATAATGCGCCGATCGGGTCTATTACAATACCTTCCCATCGAAGTATGCGGTCAATGTCTTGTGTTGGGCGCATTGAGTTTAATAGCGGTGCTATAACAGTAGGGCCTGTTACAACTAGCACTGCACCTAATACCGCAGCTACACGCCAATTAAGTTCAAGCAACCAATAGGCGCTGAGGCTAATAATAATACAGGTAGTAAGCATGCCGATGGAGCAAAGGTTTCTTACAACTTTTCCGATTCCTTTTAGCTCTCTGAAATGCAGAGTTAAGGATCCTTCAAATAAAATGATGGCAACACTTAGTGATACAACTGGAAACAGTAAATCACCTAACAATGCATCAGGGTCTAAAACACCACTAAATGGCCCAAGTAAAAGACCAGTAAGCAATAAGAAAAGAATAGCGGGCACTCTAAAAGCCCACGCGACCCATTGGGCAAGCACAGAGCAAAGTGCGATACCGGCTATGTAAATTGCTGACATAGATTAAGAATTCCTTATTTATGACGGTTTGTTTAGAAAGTATAACTTTTGTTAATTATTAATACAGGGGTATACACGGGAAATTCAAATATTACTAATCAATTTTAGCTGCTTATAGAAGATTAGTAGGCTTAAATTATTTTGCGCGTGTTAAGCCGCCTTATTTTAGGCTGTATTAATTGTTTAATTGGTTGAATTTTAATAACAATCTAACACCACAAACGAGGAGGAATTAGCTTCGCTCGAATTTTAACCTTGATTTTTAAGGGGTATTTAGTGTAATATGCTTCGTGTTCTAATGATTAGTTATCTAATGAAGTTTATTGGAAGTAAAAGTGGTTTGTTAATCTTAACGTCATTTTTAACCTTTATAATCATGCATTAGTGGTGTTACTAGTATTCGAACACTATATAATTTCATTTGCCGAACTCTTGGTATGGTTTTGCTAAACAAGTTTATTTAATTATTTAAGTAAATAAAGGTTTGAGTTGAACTATTACTTTCAATGTTTAACCCCCATCGTGGCGGTTAAATCTCGGTCCTTTGGTCTTCACCCTATCTGTTGGTGTATCAGACTTTAGAGGCTCTATGTATGTTGTTAATAAAAAAGCCACACACAGCTTTTTACAGCGATGCATAAACAACACTTTTAAATTTTTTGATTAGTGCTGCTCAATATTATTGGGTTGTTGCTACTTTATACTTAACCTTAAATCTAAGCTTCTTGTTTTAGATGTGGTTTTTGCGTGTGTGTAAAAAAGTGTTGCCTAAATGAAAAGCAAAATTCGAAGCTATGTTTTAAACCTAGCTACTTAGTTTTAGCTCGTCTAATTAAGATGAGCGCAGATAAAATGGAAAGTTGAGCATTTATGCAAAAGTTAAATTGGCGACGTATCGTACTTAAAGTAGGTAGTGCATTAATTGCACCAGATCAAGATGGCTGCCGTTCGCGTTACATATTAACCATCGCACAGTTCATTGTTCGTTGTCGTGCCCGTGGAATTGAGGTGATTTTAGTATCATCGGGTTCTGTAGCGGCTGGAGCGCATTTATTCCCTTCAGACAAACCTCGTTCTGTGGTGATGAAAAAAGCAATGGCAGCAGCAGGTCAAACAGAAATGATCGCCATGTGGGACCGCTTTTTTGACTTTCCATCTGCGCAGCTATTATTAACGCACGGTGATTTACGTGATCGAGAGCGTTACCAAAGTATTCGTGAAACAGTGTTTACTTTACTTGAGCATGGTGTTCTTCCTATCATTAATGAAAATGATGCTGTAACTACCGACGACTTAAGAGTGGGTGATAACGATAACTTATCAGCAATGGTTGCAGCAGCTGCCGACGCTGATGCTTTATTAATATTCTCAGATGTTGACGGGCTATATGATAAAAACCCTAACTTACATGATGATGCGGTGTTACTGCCTGAAATAAAATCAATTGATGAATCTATTTATGCTATGGCAGGATGTGCTACAAGTGCCGTTGGTACTGGTGGTATGAAAACTAAAATAGAAGCGGCAGAAAAAGCAACGTCACATGGTATAGCAACTTATATTATAAACGGCTTTAAAGAAGAAACATTTACGAAATTGCTAGCTGGGGAAAATCCTGGTAGCGTATTTTTACCGTACGAAAAACCGATGCAGGATTCTGTGCATTGGATGACACACACAGCAAACGAGCAAGGTGAAGTTGTTGTTGATGGATCATTTGATGAATCCCTGGAAGGGGAAAGCGGCTGTATTCGTGGTGACGAAATCATGGAAGTCCATGGTGAATTTGCTGTTGGTGATACTATTTTAGTACGTAGTGAAGACGGTACGCGTTTAGCTAAAGCGACCGCAAATTATAGTAGCTGTTTGTTAAACTTTATTGCAGACAACGAACAGAGTGAATTCAGCGAAAAAATGCAGGATTCAATTGGACCAGTTATATCTGAAAAACATATCGCATTATTGGAGAAGTCATGAGCTTAATTACGGACATTTCACGCCAGACAGCTAAAGCTGCCCATACACTTGCTTTACTCGACACCGAGACTAAAAATCAAGTACTAGTTGAAATGGCAGCGGCACTAAGAGAGCAAAAAGCATTTATAATCAAAGAAAACGAGAGTGACCTAAGCGCAGCACGCGACAATAACTTAGCAGCCTCAATGATAGACCGCTTAACGCTAAACGATGAGCGCATTGAAGCAATGGCAGAAGGCATTGAAGTAATAGTAAGCCTAGATGATCCTGTTGGTCAGCTACGTGATATTACTGAGCGCCCAAATGGTATTAAAATTCGCAAAATGCGAGTACCTCTTGGTGTTGTATGTATGATTTACGAAGCACGCCCGAATGTGACAGCAGACGCTGGTGCATTATGTTTTAAATCAGGTAATGGCGTAATTTTACGTGGCGGCAAAGAAGCACTTAAAAGTTCACAAGCTATCGCAAGTGTAATGCACAGCGTACTTGAGAAGCACAACTTACCGGTATCACTTATTTCAGTGATTCCAGATCCAGACCGTGCGCTGTTAATGGAACTGATGCAGCAACGCGAAAGCATTGATTTAATCATTCCACGCGGCGGCGAGGGTTTAATTAACTTTGTTACTGAAAACAGTACGATCCCAGTAATTCAGCATTACAAAGGCGTTTGTCATCTATATGTAGATAAAGATGCCGACCTAGAAATTGCGCTTAACTTACTGCTTAACGGTAAAACCCAGCGTACCGGTGTTTGTAATGCACTAGAAGGTTTAGTTGTGCATCAAGATGTGGCAGATGAGTTTTTAAATTTGTGTGCAGTTGTATTACGCCAAGAAGGTGTAAAAATAAATGCTGACAGCTTTGCAGCTAAATACTTTGATAACGCAACAGTCCTAGCTGATAACGAATTTGGTGAAGAATATCTAGACCTAGAAATCGCTATTCGCGTTGTACCAAACTTTACGGCAGCGGTTGAACACATTGCACAGTTTGGATCAAACCATACAGAAGTAATTTGTACTAAAAATGAAGCTGCTGCAGAGTTATTCCAACGTAGTGTTGATGCTTCTGTAGTAATGGTTAACGCATCGTCTCGTTTTTCTGATGGCTCACAATTGGGCCTAGGTGCAGAGATTGGAATAGCTACTTCCAAGCTACATGCATACGGTCCTATGGGCCTCGAATCACTAACGACAGAAAAGTATTTAGTTAATGGAGTTGGCCAAGTTCGCGAGTAACCGCAAAAATTAAGTCCATAAAAAGCCGAGCATATTTATGCTCGGCTTTTTAGTTTATAAATCACGCTACAGTTACTTTAACTTTTTTAACCAATCACTTGCAGGTTCTGGTCTATGCAAATAATAGCCTTGCAGAATAACCTCAGGATACTCCTGTAGTAAATCAAAGTGGGACTGGTTCTCTACGCCTTCAGCAACTATCTCGAGTTCAAATAAACGACCTAAGCTTACAATCATATCAATAATTAGTTTATCGTTGTTATCGGTAGGAGCCTCTAAAACAAAAGAACGATCAATTTTAAGTTCTTGTATTGGTAATTGTTTAAGGTAGGTTAAGCTCGAGTATCCAGTACCAAAGTCGTCAATTGATACTCTAATACCTAACTTCTTGAGAAAGTGAACGGCTTCAATAGCCGCTTCCATATGATTAAGTAACGTACCTTCAATTATCTCAATAGTGAGTTGTTGAGGATTAATGTTATGTTGCTTTATCTGTTGGCTAATAAAGTTTAAAAAACGCGCTTCATGAAAGTGCCTGCCACTTATATTAATTGATAAGTTTAACTCAGGGTGGGTTTTACCAAGTTGCGTTAGTATTTCAAGTGCATTTGAAGTTACCCAGCAATCTAAATCATAAATTATGTCTGACTCTTCGGCTATAGATATAAACTCACCAGGGCTAATAAAGCCTTTTTGAGGGTGCTCCCATCTTAATAAAACCTCAGCGCCCTTAAGAGTTTGGTTTCGATCAAATTGGGATTGTAAATATAGTGATAGCTCATTATTTAAAATAGCTTTACGTAAATCTTGTTCTATTTCAAAACGGCGTTTTGCTTGCTCGCCAAATGAAGTATCAAAAAAGGTAACTCTATTGCCGCCTTTCTCTTTTGCCTTGTAACAGGCCGCTTCACAGTTACGAATAGTCTCAATAGCACTTTCCCATTGATCTTCTCGTGGAAAAATATAGGTGCCTATACTTACTGTTAAGCTAACGTCTTGTTCAGCAACGACAAATGGATGGTTTACACTTGCAAGTAGCTCTTGGGCTTTATTTTCAGCCATAGCTTGAGCTCTAGCTCTGCCCACACCTTTTTCAACTGTACATAGTACTGCAAATTCATCACTACCTAAGCGAGCAATAACATCTTTTTTACTCACGTGAGTATGGATTCGTTTAGTTAATTCTTTTAATATGTTATCGCCAGCGAGTAATCCTAATCCATCATTGATTGAGTGGAAGCTGTCTATGTCAATAATATAGATATAGGCATAACTATTTTCGGTACTGCAAACCTGAAGTTGCTGCTCTAACTGCTTTAAAAAACCATTTCGGTTTGGTAAACCTGTAAGGTCATCGTGCCATGTTAGGTAGTCAATTCTTTCTTGGGTTACTTTAACGCTCGAAATATCACTAAATACACCAATATAGTGCACGTTAGTATCTTGATCGCCTTTAACCAAACTGAGAGTTAGTAGCTCTGGATAAAGTTCGCCATTTTTTCGTCTGGTTACAAGCTCACCACTCCAATAGCCTGCTTGATTCGCATGTTCCCATACTTGGTCAAAGCTAATACTAGGGTGGTTGTTTTGTTTAATATCGTGCAACTGCATTTGCAGTGAGTCTGATTCACAGTAACCGGTTATACGGCAAAATGAAGGGTTTACGGCTATAATTTTGCCATTACTATCGGCAATAACAACACCATCAGCGGTTCCCGTTAGGGCTTGATAAAATAATTTTTGTTTTGATGAGAGTTCTTTTAATTCTTCTTCTCGCTGGCTAAGCTCTTTCGCAAGAGACTCTATTTCGAGTAGCTTGTCGTGCAGGTCAAAGTTTTTTTCTATAAGCCTATCTAGCATGCCTTGAGCGGTAATATGAGTGCGAATGCGTGCTCTAACGAGCGCTAGCTTGTAAGGTTTGTGTATGTAGTCAATTGCGCCCATCGCGAAGCCTTTTTCTTCAGACTCTTCCTCGGTAAGCGCTGTTACAAATATGACAGGGATCCCTTTGGTATTTTGTTTCGCTTTGAGTATATTACATACTTCGTAGCCGTCCATGCCTGGCATCATTATGTCTAATAAAATCAAGTCAGGCCGAGTTGACTCAATAAAGATCAAAGCCTGCTCACCACTAGTAGAAATACGTACATCGTAGTCAGTTAAAAGTCCTTCTACTAATACGTGTAAATTACTAGGTTCGTCATCAACAATAAGAATTAAAGGTTTATGCTTTTGTTCTGTGGTTAATCCATTACTGTTTGCGAGGTAATTTGAATGCACTATCTGTCCTTCTCTGCGTTCTTTACAATATTAAATCTAGTTCAGGTTAGTGGTTATGCCTAATTTTTATTATCGTTTCTATACATATCAATAAGCTCAATTACTAACGCGTAGTTAAAATGATCAATTGCTTCTTTGAGCTTAAATAGGGAGTGGCCTCTCTCATATTGATTCATTTCTAGCTGTCTAACCAAACTGCTAGGTACGGGGCGAGCCGTTAATGCTAATGAGTATATATTATCAATAACCGAGTCTTCGTTTTCTAGTTGATGTTGCTGTATATGTTCTTTTTTAAAGCTGTCAGCTATCAAAAATTGTTTTACAGCAAAAAGTGTAAGTGTTAATTGTTCATTAAAATGAGATAAGTTAATACTTTTCTTATCTATTAAGCTTTTCTCAACACTTTGCGCGCTGTGTTGCAGTAGCTCAAAGCCTAATGTGCCGGCCAGTCCTTTGAGTGTATGTACTAGTCGAATTAAGCTTTCTAACTCTCTATTTTTGATTAATATATCAGCTTTAGTCGAAAAGTCATTGTAATCGTTGACAAACTGAGTAAATAATTTAGTTAACAATTTGTCATTGTTTTCTAGGTTTTCTTTTGCTAATGGCAGGTTTATAGTGCTCAGAGGTTCACTACTTTGCAGATGCTTTTCTATACTTTTGTAAAGTGCATCAAAAATAATCGGTTTTACTAAAAAGTCATCCATACCGGCTCTAAATGCTGCTTTTTTATCATTAGGGTCTGCGGCTGCCGTAATAGCAATTATAGGAGTTTTGTAGCCTCGCTCTCTTAATATGCTTGTTGCTTCTAGTCCGTCCATAACTGGCATTTGAACATCCATAAAAATAATATCGATGTCATTTGTCTCTATTTTATCTAATGCATCATGTCCATTATCAGCAATGATCACGGTCATATCTAATCTGGCTAAAAGAGCGGAAGCTATTTCTTGATTAATTTTATTGTCGTCAACAACTAATGCATTAAAACCCGAGAATTTAGGATGGGGCTTTAATTGCTTTTCTTTAAAATTATTTGGTGCGAGTGCTCTTAAAATTTCTACTTCACTATTTTTATTACCAATAATTATAATGTTTATATTTTCATTTTTTGCAATTGGTTCTGGAGACTCTTCATCGGTAATTAATAAAATAAGTGTCAATTTTTCATTAACGTTTTTATTTTGAGCGTACAGTTGTTGTAAAATAAAGTTATCGTTGAGCTCTTTTTTTTCTATCGACATTATTACAATACTAAATGGGCTACTAGGCTGAGACATTTTTGCAATGGCTCTTAATGGTTCTTTTGTTGTTTCTGTCGTTATGTCTATACCACTTAGTAAGTCCATTAATTTTTTAATTTGCTCATTATCAGGGCTAATTAATAAGGCGTGTTTTTTAAGCTTTTGTTGCTCAGATAAAGTAAAGGGTAGAGTAAAGAAAAACTCGCTACCTTGATTAATCGTGCTCCTTACTTGTATATCTCCGCCCAGCAATTTAGTTAATTGTTTGCTTATAGTGAGTCCTAAACCGGTCCCACCATACTTTCTTGTTGTGCTTGAATCACCTTGCGAGAAAGACTGGAATATAATTTTTGATTGCTCTTCAGTCATCCCAATACCCGTGTCTTTTATACTAAAGCGAAGGTTTATTGTTTTTTCGTGTTGAGATGTCGCTTCTATAATTAATGATATTTCACCATGCTCAGTAAACTTAATTGCGTTACCTACACAGTTATTTATTATTTGGCTTAAGTGCATTGGGTCGCCAATAAGTTCAAGCCCTGCATCAACGTGTAAAGTAAAGTTTAATAACAAACCTTTTTGCTTGGCATTTGTTGAGAATAAATTTTGAACGTTAGAAACTATAGTATGTAAGGTAAAAGGGATTTGCTCTAACTGAACTTTTTCCGATTCTAGCTTAGAAAAATCCAGAATATTGTTTAAAATCTGCAATAAATTTTGAGCACTTGAAAAAGCTTTATCTGCGTAGTGTTTTTGCCTTGAGGGAAGCTCGCTGCTTTGTAAAAGTTGCAACATACCTAATATGCCATTCATTGGGGTGCGAAGTTCATGACTCATATTGGCTACAAAATCTATTTTTGTTTTATTGGCTTTATCGGTTTGCTCCATGGCACTCGTCAGGTCGGCATTCATTGCTTCCATTTGGGAATTTAATACGCGGGTTTCATTGAGTAGCTCTTTGGTTTGCTTATTTTTTAAATATAAAGCGTTAGCTGCTTTTATTACCGATGCTATTTCAGTTTGATTTTGGCTGTTATTTGAAATAGTTACTGGCTTTTCGCTATTCATATCTTTAAGTAATAAAGTGAGCTGAGTAATTGGTTTTATAACCGATCTAAAAATAAAATAGCTTAAAAATAAAATGATTAACATAATTAAAACGGCAAATATATTTGCCTGTTCTGTATTTTTTGTTAAGTGGCTACTTAGTAGCTCTTCTGTTTTGATTAGTTTATTTTTTTCTATGTTTTTAATTTCATTAGTTAAATACAGCAATTCGTTTTCTATGCCTGTAAGCACTACATTTACAGAAAAAGTGTAGCTACGGGTGAGTAATACAAGTTGGTTATAAGCTTGTTTTAAGCTTGTTGTTTTATTGGAGAGGGATTCATTTATTACAGAGGTGCTCGTTAGTTTTTTATGTAAGTGATTTAAGTTTTGTTTTACATTTTGTGCTTCATCAAAATTAGGTTTATAGAGGTAGCTTATAATTGCATGTTTTAAATTACTTATTGTGAGTAAAACATCGTTAAAAATAACTTTATTATCATTGTTTGAAGACCCTTCTAAATCACTAATTGTTACTTGTAAGTCATCAATAGGTTGTTTGAACTGAGTAATGTAAAGGTGTTCGCGTTTTTGTCTGTTTACGACAACTTGGCCAAATGTATCTTGGTAATTACTTAAATACTCGCCAAGGCGTATTAGTGAGTTTTGATACTCAGGGGTCTGGTTTTGAGTGTTTGTTTTTAGCTGCTCGAGATTTAGATTTGCCTTATTTAAGTAAAAATTAAATTTGGTAATCGTATTTTCATTTGCATTGTCAATAAATGAAACTGCATGCCCTTGCAGGGAAATAATATCGTTTTCTAAGTTAGTTACAGCTTCACTTTGAATAAGCGCGTTATGTTGCGATTTTTGCAAGTTAAGTAAAGACGTTTGCGAATAGTTAAACAAATAGCTCTGTAAAAGAAGTAATCCAATCAGCGAACACAGAGCTAATATTATTTTTGATTTAATTGAGTTTATTATCATTATCGGCTAATCAACTCATACCATTTTTGCAGGCTGTAGTCATAGGTTGGCATAACTGTATTCCACACTGCTACATTACTAAAGCGTTTATGGTAACTACCGCCATTACGTTGCCCACCTGCTTTTACTGCTACGTCGCCATTGGTATTTAATAAATCTATGTTTGTTGCTTTTCCACCGTACCAGTAATCCCATTCAGACTGAGATAGGAGTAGTTTAGAGCGCTGCGGGTTACTAATGTAATAACCTTGGCGAGCAATAAATGCACCAGGCCAGCCTGAAAGCCACCAATTCATATAATCGTAAGCTGCATCTTTTGCGCTACTTTGTATTTGTGACGATAAACACATAACACCATGCCAGCCTCGGTAGCCTTCTTTTGGCGCGGCAAATCGTACATTAATATTTTGGCTGTTTAATGCAGAAACTGCAGGCGAAAACATGCTTTCTATATGGGCTCGTTTACTTTTCATAAATTCAATCGACTCAGGAACCGAGTTCCAATAGCCACTAAAGTGACCTTGGCGTTTAAAGTCGAGTAATATACTAAACAATCTATCAAGTTCTGGGCGGGTCATTGCACCTATATTGTTAAATTTTATAAGCCCTTTACTTTGTGCTGCTAGGGCTAGGTCAAATAATCCAATGGTAGGCGCATTTACAATAGCTACTTTACCTCTGTTCTCGTCATCAAGCAGCCAACTCCAGCTTTCTGTTTCGTATGCTATACCGGGCTTAATAAAGTCGGTGTTGTAACCAAAAGAGTCAACATTATGCACATAAGGTAAAAAGCTAAGATGATCGCTTTCTTGTGCGCTTAATGTGCCATCGGGTTGAACATTTAATAATTTATAGGGGGAATCACCTGCACCAATACTTGCAGTTTCGGTTAGTTTTCCCGTTTTAGTAAGTGGATTTATCTCGTTAAAGTAGGTGAGTCGTTTTTTTTCTATTGGCTGAATGGAACCTGCATCCCAAAGCACATTAATGCTGTCTGACCATTGTTCGTATAAATCAAAGGAGCTAGGGTCCATTGATGCCTTTTGCAAAACAGCAGCGCTGCCTGCGGGAGTAAATTCTATATTAATACCCAAGTCTCTCATCGCTTGCTTGCGGATAGCCTCTTGGAGTGTTACATGCGTACCAAGCACTCTTAATGTGACTTTTTTTCGGGCAAAAACATAAGGCGCATGTGTTATTGCACCAGCTGTTAAACCTAGTGCAGCTAGCTTTTTTAGCGTTGAACGCTTAGGGTTGTCCATGTTAAGCCTAAAGTACTAATGTGTGACATTATGTATAGCTAAGAACTTGTAAAGACACAAGTTGAATGGATAAATTTAAAATTATATAGAATGAAAAATTAGAATATTAGGGTGTCAAAAAATAATAAAAACAGTGGAAAAATAGAAGAGTAGAACGAATTTGAAAAGGAGTAGGAAAGTGGTGGAGCTAAGCAGGATCGAACTGCTGACCTCCTGCGTGCAAGGCAGGCGCTCTCCCAGCTGAGCTATAGCCCCACATTCCTAAGTTACATATAATGTAACTGCTTGACTGCTGAGTTCCAAGCGGGACGAACTTTAAGTTTTTTTATAAATTTGGTCAAGTATTTTTTCGTAAATTTTCACTGTTTACGTCAATTTTTGTTAGACTCGGCTTAATTCAAAACTAAAACGATAAAAAACAATGAAAAAATGTGTTCTAGCGCTTATGGTTTTACTCGCTGGCTGTGCCTCAAATGATGAGCCGCCTTTTGAAATAAATAATAAACAGTTTCACGAAAAGCAAGATGATCAAGGCAATAAGCTTTTTGCTTATGTTGTTTCGGTAAAAGCTAAGCATCGTGAAAACTTTAACCTTGACCGTGGTTCTAATAAGAGACCAAGTCGTGGTGAGGTTAAGCAGTATATAGAGAAAGAGCATTTTGAAGAGTCGAGCATTCTGAAGTTACAGCTAGAAGACCAAGCAGTTGAATTATTAAATCAGGAGCTAAAAGATCGTAAGTATTGCGACAACAAGCATGAAGTTAATGATGTTTTATGGCGAGATTTGAGTGTACAACTAAGAGGGCGTTGTTTGTAATATGTTGGCTGATAAAACTAAGTTAGCAGAGCTTTTGGCGCACCTAGATATTAACTATGATGTAATAGAGCATCCGCCGCTACATACTAGCTTAGCGGCAGATGAGTTTATGATTGAGCGCCCAGGTACTCGTCTTAAAAACCTATTTTTACGCGATAACGAAGGCAAGCGACACTTTTTAGTTATTACAGCGCACAATAAGCAGCTCGACTTAAAGGCACTATCAAAGCAACAAGGGCTTTCACGCTTAGGGTTCGCATCGAGTGAGCGGCTAGCTAAATATTTAAAAGTGGCTCCTGGGTGTGTATCTATGTTGGCTCTTTTAAATGATAAGCAAAACGAAGTGAGCTTATGGGTTGACCAAGATATTTGGCACGGTGATTTGTTTCATTGTCATCCGTTTGAAAACACCCAAACATGGTTGCTTAGTAAAGCTGATTTAGAAACATTTTTTAATTACACAAAGCATCAACCGCGCGTTGTATTTTTACCCTCAAAATAAGCCCACATAATTAACGATAAACCACATAAGCAAACCGCAAGCAGCGTAAACATAAACGCTGTTTGCCCATGATGTTGGTATACCACACCGGGTAATAACGACCCCAATGCGCCACCACTGTAATAAAACGATACATATCCGCCATTGGTTACACTTGGTGGGGCTTTACTTATTTTATTAACGAGCGGTGCGGCAGTTGAATGAATCACAAACATAGCACCACAAAACAAAGTAAATGCGATTAAAAATAAGCTAAGCTGATGGCTCATTAATAAAATAATACTCACACTATAAAAACTAAATACCGCAGTTAATAAGTGCCAAGGCGAAGGGACTTTTTTAAGTAACCAAGGTGCAGCAATAGAGGCGAGGGCACCAATTAAATAACCACTGTAAACTAAACCTATGTCACGAGTATTGGTAATTAAAAACGTGTTTTGTAATATAAACGGTAAGTAATTAAGCAGTGCAGCGAAACAAAAAAACATACAAAAAACGGCGCCGTAAACTTTAAGTACAGCGCCTTCTTTAAGTTGTTTAATGTAATCGAGTGGGGAGAGCTGCGACTGTTTAGCTGGGTTTGTAAAGCGGGAATGCTTAACTGTCAAAGCTAAGCAAAGAAGCATAAAAGCAATTACGTAATAAAAGCTCTGCCAATTCCATAAGTCGCTAAACAAAGCGGCAAGCACACGTCCAAAGTAACCACCAACTATACTGCTACCAATATATAGGGTCATATTTTTTTGAAGTGTATCAGCGCTATAACTCATGCCTATATAGCTAGTCATTGCTGTTAAAGCTGCGGGGAGCGTTAAACCCTGTAAAAATCTGACTAATAATAAAAGCTCAAAGCTAGGTACATAAATAAAAAGTAAGCAGCTAAGGCCTAAAAGCACCATTGCAATACGTAATATAAGTAGTGGATTTATTTTTGCTAAAAATAAACCATAAACGAGCGGGGCAATGGCTAAGGGCAGCATAGTTGCAGTCATTAAGCTGCCAGCTACCGCAGGTGCTACATTAAATTCGCTCGCAAAAAGGCTAAGTAGGGGTTGCGGTGCATAAAGCACAAAAAATATAAATACCGAGCAAACGAGTAGATGAGGTAAACGCATTATATGGCTTGTGCATTTGCTGATTGGTTGTCTGGTATTGTATTAAAAATTGGTTTTAATTCATAATTAAAACCATAGTCATTGCGCTATATCATGGTTTGTTTTAACTAGTTTGCTAGATTAATGTCGATAGCGCTGTTATTTGAACTCGTTGGTGATTAAAATAGCGATAATATTAGTTTTTAGTGGAACAAAGTCATGGGTTCATTACAAGACCAATTGCTTCAAGCAGGATTAACAACATCGCATAATGCTAAAGTTGCTAAATCAGAAAAGCGTAAGCAACAAAAAAAGCAAAAGAAAGGGGCTACTAGCAACCCAAGTGATCTGCAAAAGCATATTCAACAAACCAAGCTAGAGCAGCAAAAAAAAGCTGAAGAGCTTAACCAAACACGCCAAGTGAGCTTAAAGCAGCGCGAACAAGAAGCGCGTGTTAAACAAATTTTAGAGCACCACAACCAAGACGCTATTCGTGGTGAGCGCACATTTAATTTTACTTATCAAAATAAAGTAAAAAATATCGACGTGAACGAGAAAACGCAAAAAGCGTTATCGGGCGGTCGTTTAGCTATTTGTGTACTCGAAGGGCAATTTTACGTACTAGACGACGAACCAGCACGCAAAGTGGCTGAAGTTGACGAAAAGTATATTGTTTTTCATGTAGAGCCTGAAAACAAACCAAAAGATGAAGATGACCCATACGCAGACTTTGAAGTACCAGATGATATAGTATGGTAATAGTTATTAAGGGTAAGCTCATTTTTATTTGCTAAAGTATATAAAAGTGAGATAGAAACGAGTTAGCGGTTTTTGGTTAAGTTGATCGTCTAGCGTCGTTTCGTACGTATGCTTTTTATTTGATTGTTTACTACAATCAATAGAACAGTTTTTCTAACCGTCAAAAAAGAAGAGTAAATACAATGAGCAAGATGAAAACACTACTATTAGGCGCGGGTATTACTTTAGCCGCAAGCTTCTCGTTTAATGCAGCAGCTGCCGATGGCGCTGCACTTTATACCGCTAAAAATTGTCAAACTTGTCATGGCGCTGAAGGTAAAGCACCAATTATGGGTATGTACCCTAAACTAAACGGTCAAAACAAAGACTACTTAGTAGCGCAAATGAAAGACATCAAATCAGGTGCACGTAATAACGGTATGACCATGGCTATGAAAGCAATGGTTGCAACGGTAACTGATGAAGAGTTTGAAGCAATTGCAGATTACCTAGCTAACGTAAAATAATTTACGCAGTTATACCATTTTAATGCAATTGGTATTTTAGTTTTATAAACAGCCACACAATAGTGTGGCTGTTTTGTTTGGTGTTTGCTATAAAATAGAGACTGCTTTAGACTTCTAAACATCTGTTCGTACAGGTTAATAATGTACGTTTTTATAAGGCTCATTATGTTTGATTTACCCCAACTCGATTTAAAAAATAAAGTATCAGCACAAGAGTGGCAACTTCGTGTTGATTTAGCCGCGTGTTATAGACTGGTAGAGCACTTTCGTTGGGGGGATTTAATCTATACGCATTTATCAGCACGTTTACCTGGCACCGACCACTACTTAGTGAATGCGTTTGGTTTAACCTTTGATGAAGTAACTGCCTCTAATTTAGTAAAGGTCGACTTAGACGGCAACATTATTGACGATACGCCATTTAGTATTAATCCAGCTGGATTTACTATTCACAGTGCGATTCACGAGGTACGCGAAGACGCTCATTGTGTTATTCACCTTCATACCAAAGAAACAATCGCAGTCGCTACACAAAAAAATGGTTTATTACCGCTTAGCCAATATTCAATGTTTTCACTGCCATCGCTTTCTTATCATGGTTACGAAGGGCTTGCAGTAAACGACGACGAGCGAAAAGTGCTGCAAGATGATTTGGGCAGCACTAACCATATGTTATTGGTAAATCATGGTGGCTTAACAGTAGGCCCAACGGTAGGCGATGCGTTTATGCGCTTTTATGATTTACAGCGAGCGTGTGAAATTCAACTAGCGCTACAATCAAGCTCGCAAGAGGTGATTGAAGTACCGCAACCTATAATCGACAATATTTATAATCAAGCAAACGTAGTACACAGTGGCAGCACCGGCGGGCAACTTGCGTGGCCTGCAATGTTACGTAAAGCGTATCGACTTGACCCTAGTTTTGCAAAATAACCCATAGCGGTTAATAAGGAATTTTAATGAAAGTAAATCGCGTTGAAGTATTTGATATTCACTGTCCTGATAGACCTTCTTGGACACCTGTGTTTGTACGAATTCATACTGACGAAGGTATTAGTGGTGTTGGCGAAGCGGGCCTTGCATACGATTTAGGTCACAGTGCTGCGGCGGCTATGATTAAAGAAATGGCCGACGCCTTTTTAATCGGCCACGACCCATTTCAAACAGAAAAACTATGGTCTCGTATGTTACGTGAGAGCTTTTGGGGTTTAGGCGGCGGACCTGTTGTATATGCTGCAATGAGCGCAATTGATACCGCACTTTGGGATATAAAAGGTAAAGCGCTTGGTTTACCTGTATACCAGTTATTAGGCGGTAAAGTTAACGACAAACTACGCACTTACGCATCGCAATTACAGTTTGACTGGGATAGCGAATTTAAAGCGCTAGTACAACCGCAAGAATATGCCGAAGCGGCTTTAAAGGCGATGGCCGAAGGTTACGATGCAGTAAAAGTAGATCCAATTCAGTACGATAAAGACGGCAATACTTATTACGATCGTACAAAGATAATTTCACGTACCGAAATGAAGCTATACCGTGCGCGCATGCAAGCTATTCGCGAAGCAGTAGGCGACGAAGTAGACATTATTTTTGAATGCCACAGTTTACCAGGCGTGACAACAGCCATTCAGTTGGGTGAAATTGCAGAAGAATTTGACTGTATGTACTTTGAAGAGCCAGTTAACTATTTAAACCATTCATTGCATGCAAAAGTAGCAGATAAAGTTAATGTGCCAATTGCTGGTGGTGAACGTTTGTATAATCGCTGGGGTGTGCGCCCGTACTTAGAAGATCAAAGTATTGATGTTCTGCAACCTGATATTGGTTTATGTGGTGGCTTTACCGAAACTAAAAAAGTATGTGATTATGCTGATATTTTTGATGTGCGTATTCAAGCTCACGTATGTGGCGGGCCTGTTGCAACAGCAGCATCACTACACTTAGAAACGGCTATCCCTAACTTTTTGATTCATGAGCACCACACTTATGCGATTAAAAAGTGGAACCGCGAGTTATGTTTACAAGACCCTCAACCTAAAAATGGTTTCTTTGAAGTGTCAGAAGAGCCAGGGTTGGGTATTGAATTAAATGATGAGATTGTTATGCGTTCTCAACGCGTAGAAATAAAATAATAGCCTTTTAACCTAACTTTAGGTCATGCATTAAAAAGCAAAAGCCGGTAAGTGATTAGTCACTTACCGGCTTTTGCTTATTTAGGGGGAAGTAAAGCTTGTTATAACTCGTTAATTTTACATTCTACGTCTTTAAGCTCAATAGTGGCTTTACTATCAAGGTGGCGTATATAGCATTGCTTGCCTTTAATCATCAATTCAAACTGATCGGGTGTATTGCGACTTTGCGTGTCGATAATATTATTACCATCCACATTGCTAAGGGTTACTGTGCTGCTGGTAGTAAATACATTCTCAGCTAATTGAGTTTCTTGTATATGTACAAGTGTTTTAATTGCTTTGCTAACGGCTGTTTTATTTGGCTTTGCCAGTAGAGCATGTTGCAGCTTAGGTGTCGGATCTGGATTTTGAGATATGCAGCCATTGAGAAAAAACGCAGAAAATACAAAGATTAGTAAAAAGTACATTTTCATAAATTGGCCGTATTATTATAAAAAGAGAGTTTAATATAACTAGTTTTACTTAAACTTGGTAGTAGTGCTTAGCGTTTGTATAGCTAAGGTCATGCCATGTCTTATCGTTTGAGCATAACGCCTTATGGGAGTGCCATAGGGTGTTGTAGCTTGTATTTATTTGGCACACAGGAAAGTTGCTTGCAAACATAATACGCTGCTGGCCAAAGTGATTAAAAAGAATATTAAAACACGCTGCTTGTTGCTCACTGGTAAGTTGTAGTAATTCAAAACCAGAGAATTTAATTGCTATGTTGTCGTGCTGAGCAAGTAACTCAACACCTTGTCGCCAATCATTTAAATTACTTGGCAGTCCTGCATGATTAATTATAATTTTAAGCTGCGGTAGCTGCTTAGCGTAGTAAGCTATTTTTTTGGTTATTTCGCTATTTTCAATATCAAATTGAGCTTCAAAATGCAGTTTATTTGTAGCCAATAAATTAAGGTTATTAATACAATGAGGGCTTTTTAGTCTCACTGCGTCATCTTCTTCGGTTATATCTCTTATACCACAAAGGCTTGAATGAGCCAGTGCATTTAGCGCGTGATTAAATTGCTCTGCGGGCGCATCAATTTGGTTGTAACTAATAGCCTTAAATGAAAGGTTTTTTAAATGCGAGCTTAGCCAGTTTAACTCGTTTTTAGGTGATTGATTATCAAACCCAGCCTCAATGTGCACAATACCCGCAAGTTCAAAATCAGTACTTTTAACAAGTTGCTCTGCACTTATTGGTTGTTTAATTTTTTCTAGGTTAGGCCATGCTGGTGGGTTTTCGCCTTGTAGCCAAGTATATTGCCCCTCGGCAAGATTAAAAAAATGCACATGAGGGTCAATAATTTGCATGCTCATTGGGCAGTGTAACCACCATCAATACTTTGTAGGCTGCCTGTTATAAAACTGGCATCATCACTTGCTAAAAAGCTCACAAGGGCTGCAACCTCATCGGCTTGACCTAATCGGTTAAGCGGTTGAAGACTTGCTTCCTCGGCAACTATTTCAGCTTTGTTTGCGCCACTTTTTGCGCAGTACGCATCTATCGCGTTATGAAATAGCGGGGTTTCTATTGTGCCAGGGCATACCGCATTTACTCTAATATTAAAGCTCGCGTAATCAAGCGCTGTTGTTTTGGCCATTGAGGCAAGGGCATGTTTTGTTAGGTTATACGCAAAAGAGTTTTGCTTACCTATAATTGCTTGATCGGATGCGACTAATATAATAGCGCCGTTATTTTGCGCTTTCATGCTTGGCAATACGCTTTGTACTGCGGCATAGGCGCCTTTAACATTAAGCGCAAAAAGTGCATCGAGAGTTTGCTCATCGGTGCTTTCTATATTTGCGCTTAAGTGTTTTCCAGCATTAGAAACAAGTACATCAATGCGTTTGCTTTGTTCACAGATAGCGTTGATACAGCTTTGTACCGCCGATACATCACTTACATCACACTGATGAAATATACCAGTTTCGCTTGGCTCTATATCAAGGTTATGTACTTTATAGCCATTACTTAGAAAACGCTTTACAACGGCTAGACCAATTCCTTTTGTACCACCTGTAACTACTGCAACTTTAGACATACTTACTTCCTTTATCGCTAACTAGTGAGAGTGACCACAGCCGCCTTCAGCGTGCACATGTCCGTGAGAAACTTCTTCACTTGTTGCTTCACGTACAGATACAACTTCAACGTCAAACGTTAGTGTTTTGCCCGCAAATGGGTGGTTTAAATCACAATCTGCGTTAAAACGACCAACCTTAACAATAGTAACCTGATGACGACCTTGGTTAGAGCTAACCATTGCTGTCATACCTGGTTTCCATACTTTAACGTCGCCTTGTAGATGCTTAAGCGGAATACGTTGAATTAAATCATCAACACGCTCGCCGTACGATTCACTTGGCTCTAGAGTTACACTAAATTTTTCGCCGGCTTCTTTACCTTCAAGTGCTTTTTCTAAACCAGGAAGCATGCCTTCGCTGCCATGAATGTAAGTAAGTGGCGCTTCGTTTGTGCTACTTTCAATTTGCTCGCCCGCTTCGCTAAGGGTGTAATGAAATTCAACTGCTGAATTTTTGCTAATTTGCATGCTTGTCTCTTCAAATAATAACTATGTTAGGGCGCAATTTTACGCGAAATATACTTGTTTATAAACTTAACGTGGCTGATTTAGTGTTTTTTGTAAATCTAGCAGTAAATCTTTTTTTATTGGTGCTGCTTTTTGCTTTTCAGCCTGTGGTATAAACAGTACTAATTGAGTGCCAGGCTTTAAAATGCTCGATGCAGAGAGTTTGTTCCATTTTGCCAAGTCGCTATGAGGTACATCGTAAAGCTGACTTATACTCCAAAGGCTATCGCCTGACTTAACTTCGTAATCTATTTCAATGGTGGGAATCGCAATCTCTTGGTGTTCTAAATAAGGGCTGATTTTGTAATCCACAGTTAATGTGCTTGGCAGAGTTTTAGGTTGCCCAACTAATAACTTTTCTCCAACACCTATTAAATTATTATTTTTATTATTAAGTTGTTTCAAAGCTTTTACAGACATACTAAAACGCCTGGCGATACTGTAAAGCGTATCGTTTTGTTTAACGATGTACTCTCCAGCAAAGTTTGATTTGAAGAACTGACTTTTTAATAATGCTTCTTGCCCTATAGGCAGCAGTAAAGTGTGCGGCCCGTTAGGTGAGCTTTGATTTTTTAAATATCCCTGATTAATAGCATGTAACTGCTTTGAACCTATACCAGAGAGCTTGGCAATGACTGAAAAGTCGAACTGCTGGCCTATGTTCATCTGTGTTGTAAATGGTTTATATGCAAGCTTTGGGCGTTTAATGCCCTTTTGTGGATGTTTAACTAAATAGCTTAAAGCGAGTAATTTGGGTACATAATCAGCGGTTTCTTTTGGCAGGCTGAGCGACCAGTAATCGGTGCTTTTACCGCGTTTTTTATTTTTTTCTATTGCGCGTTTAACGCGGCCTTCACCACTGTTATAAGCGGCCAAAGCGTGTAGCCAATTACCATCAAAGCGTTTATGTAAGTAACTTAAGTAATCAAGTGCAGCATCGGTTGAAGCAAGTACGTCTTGGCGCCCGTCATACCATTGGTCTGACTTAACACCAAAGTGATGCGCCGTTGCGCCAACTAACTGCCAAACACCAACAGCTTGCTGTGATGAGGCTATTGTTGGTCTAAAATCGCTTTCTACAAATGGTAGTAATGCGAGCTCCATAGGTAATTGCTTTTGCTCAATTTTTTTTACGATGTGATACAGGTAAGGCGCTGCGCGTTTGCTCACCGTTTGTAAGTAGTTAGGTTGCTTTGCATACCAGCTGATACGCTTTTTTAACGCGCGATTTTGATAAATCGTAAAGTGTAGATTATTGGCTATATGCACCCACAGATCGGTGGTTTTTGGTGGGCGCTTTTTTACGATTGTTTTTTTGAATTGAAGTGGCGTAACTGGCTCATTAACTTGAGGCGTTTGAGCTACTTCCTCGTCAATATCATAAGTATAGTCAGGCTCAAAATGAGTAAATATTTGTGGAGCGTCTTGTGGTTCTTGCTCCGTTGATTGACAACCAAATAACAAAATACCCAAACAACATAAAACCAAACTGCGCATAGTGATCACTTTTGTAAATTCCTTTTATTATTTTAACACAATCCGTTGTGTTGAGTTATTTTGCGCGATTTAGGCCAGCTTGTAAAAAGAAGTTGCTCGATTTTATATTAAGCGCTTCTTGTTTATAAGGCTCAATAACTGATTCAGGAAACGATAGCATTAACTGCTCAATACTTTGATCTTTATTGTTTTTAACGTGCTCTGTTATGGCTGTTAAAAATGATAGTGGCTGTTTCAGCTGCTCTTTTGTTAATGTGCCGCCGTGGCCAGGTATAATAATAGTGAGCTTTTCGTCGTTAATATATTGCTTAAGCAACGTTTGCCAACTTTTAAGTTCACCGTGTCCAGGGTAAGGAAGCCAGTCAACGATATCGCCACCAATCAGCACACTGCCATTATTAGTAGTAATAGTTAAATCACCGTTAGTATGGGCTTGCTGCGGCTCAAGCGTTACCTCAAAACCACCAAGGTCGATAATTTTACGACTATTAATGACTATTTCGGGTTTGCTAAGCTGATACTCCTGCCAGCGAAAAAGTCGCTTTTTTGCAAGCTTTAACTTATCACGCCATTTAGATTGCTCTTCTTTGGGTACATTCGCTAATCGTTGGTAGCTCAGCTCAATGCTCTTTTCATAGGTGTCTAGTTTGTCGGTATATGCTGTTTGGTAAAGGCTAAAATTTTTATTTACTTGCTGATGAACAACGAGCTTGGCATCAGGATAAAAATTTTGCATAACCGCCATACCGAGCAAGTGATCGTCATGGTAATGCGTGGCAACCAAATAGCATAAAGGTGTTTTAAGGCGTTTTTTTAAATCTTCAGCAAGTTGTTCAACTGCAGCAAAATTGGCACTCGTATCAACCAGTAGGGCACATTTTTCGCCTTCAATTAATACTTGGTTAGAGTCGTAAAAGCGAAGCTTGTCTTGTTGCTTTAAAAACTGAATATGAGGGTTTATTGTATTCCAAATAACGGCAGCGTAGGTGCTAGGTGCTATTGATAGTAAAGTGCATGACAATAGTAAGTGCTTACATGAAGAGGTTATGTTTGAAAGTTTTAACTTCATTTATTATCTCTACGCTGAGGTTTAATTACTTTAATAATAAACAAAAAGCGCAGTATGCGCTTTTTATTTTTGGTGTTTGGGGTCATTTGCCAAATGCTGACTGAGTTTATCAATCAATTGGTCTTGATGCTGTTGTTCAACTGTAGCCTGTGTTTTTGCTTCTAGCAATTCGTGGCTTAAGTTTAATGCTGCCATTAGTAGGGCTTTTTGATCGTTTCTAACGGTTGAGCGTTGTTTCATTTGCTCAACTAAGTCATTTAGATTTTTAGCTGCTGCTATTAATGCATCTTCCTGCCCTTCGGGGCAAGCAAATTGCTGCTCTTTACCTAGCAACTCAACAGTGACCCGCTGGTTTTGCAGCTCAGACATTAGCTAGCCTGTTGTGCGCTTTGTAATTTATCAAGAAGACCAGATAAAGTAGTGCTGGCATCTTTTTGCTTTTCTTCATTTTCTAAAGCTTCAAGCTGTAGTAATTCGTTTTCATCGCTTAGTTTAGTGTTCTGTTCTTTTAAAGTAGCAACATCTGTTTGTAATTGATTATTACGTTCGATTAGAGAATCGATCAGTTGTTCGAGTTGTTGAAGAGTAGTGTTGTTCATAAAGGCGCTCATATAACTGTAATTAATGTCATGCAAATGTAAAGCAAAGTGTGTTGATTTGCCAGCATTTACGGTGGTTTTAGCTGATTTTTCTTCTGCGTTAAGGGATAATTCAGCATATGAGCTTTTTCATTCAGAAATGGTTCACTTTAACACTCTCTTATCTTGGTGTGAGTTGCCAAAGCCTAGTGCTTATGGTTCACTTACGATATTAAATTGCGTATGGCGAAAATAAATAATGCTTAGTTACAGACACTCATTTCATGCGGGTAATCCTGCCGATGTACTTAAACATTTAGTACTGGCACAAGTACTAAATTACCAAACAATTAAAGATAAACCGCTTGATTATATAGACACGCATTCAGGTGCTGGCTTTTTTGAACTGGCAGCTGCTGATGCGCAAAAAACGCAAGAGTATCAAGATGGTATTGAAAAACTTTGGCAACATAAAAGTGAACATGCTGAGCTTAATGAGTACATTGAATTAATTAAGTCATTTAACGACACTGACGAACTTGCATTTTATCCGGGTTCACCAAAAATTGCAGAGCATTACTTGCGCCGCCAAGATAAGGGTTGGTTTTTTGAACTGCACCCGCGCGATTTATTATTACTTGAAGAAAATATGCAAGGTAAGCGCTCCATTCGTGTGCGCGGAGAAGATGGCTTTACCGGCTTAGTAGGATTATTACCACCAGCATCTCGCAGAGCGTGTGTGTTAATTGACCCTCCGTACGAAATTAAAGATGACTACGAAACGGTTGTAAAAACCTTAGTTAAAGCTCATCAGCGTTTTGCTACAGGTACTTATATGATTTGGTATCCGGTAGTAGACAGAGAGCGCATTGATAATATGGAGCAGGGCTTAATTGATTCAGGAATGCGCAACATTCAGCTATTTGAATTAGGCACTGAAGCGGACACTGACGTACACGGCATGACAGCATCTGGCATGATTGTGATTAACCCTCCATGGAAGCTAAAGCAAACAATGGATGCAATAATGCCTGAACTTGTTGATTTGTTGAGTGAGCCAAGTGGTTTTTACAGAAGTGAACAACTCGTTGATGAGTAGCTTTAAATAGTGCTTACAATGAATGATAAAATGCCCAGTTTTGCTGGGCATTTTATTTAAAATCAATACGAATGTGTTAGGTAACACATATATTAGGGAGCTAAATATTAATTAAAATAAACTGCGTTAAAAGTAGCAAGCGTATTACCGCTGTTGTTTTTAAGTTTTAGTGACTCGCCTGTAATTTCCCACTTTGAAGTATTGTTAAGTACGTTAGACATAGCTGCCTCTTGGTCCATATTCTCCGAACACATCTTTTTTGTACTCGCTAACTGACTAAGTGTAATTGTGTGCTGCTCAGTGCTATAACTTCCGCTAAAATTATTACAGCCTAAAAAGCCATTAACACGGTAGTCTTTATCGAACTGAATAAACGGCTCTTTAGTTGTAACATTTACTGTTTGAGCATTGATTGTTATTGCTTTCCAGTACGTGTTTGTAAGCGTTACGTCTGGCTTTTCAACGGATACTTTTGAAAGCTCAATTTTATAAGGGCCAGTTAGCTGTAACTCTCTAAATGGGTCGTTATTTGTGGTACTTGTGTAAAGTACTTTGTCTTTATTTATGATTCTGGCGCTTAGGCTATAGCGGTGTTTATCGTTAACTTTACTGGCATCATAAGTTAGCTCTACAGTAAATGGTGGGGCTTGGGTAATATCAATCACTTCTTGGGTTATTATATCTGCTTTTACATCCATTTTAGATACATCCGAAAGCGTAACTATTAACTGTGAACCGGGGCGAAGCATACTGCGATCTTTGTAGCTAACTTGGGTAGTTAGAGTCGATATTGATTTTGCTTGCTCTGTATTTTCAGTCGGCTTTGTTTGTTGATCACAACCGGTTATAGCAAAAGCGCTTAGTGCTAATAAACTAAGTCCTGTAAGTGCTTTTTTACGTGAATATACTGCTTGATACTTTTCCATGTTTGTTATCCTTACTCAATATTATCCCCCTAGTGTATTACCTAGTGACTTAATCATTCCTTAACTTATTTTAAACATAAAAAAAGGCGCATTAGCGCCTTTAATAATTAAAAACAAACGATTATTTTTTAACAAACTTAGTTAAAATAACTATGCGCTGGCCGTCAACTCGCCCTTCAATATGTTCAGGGTTGCTGGTTAGGCCAATATTACGAACAGCTGTTCCGCGTTTAGCTGTAAGGCTACTACCTTTAACGTCTAAGTCTTTAATTAGGGTAACAGTATCGCCTGCTTGAAGTACTACACCGTTGCTATCTACATGCTTTAAATCGTCATCTTCAGCAAGTGCTTTTTTAGCCCACGTTAGCGTGTCTTCTTCAAGGTAAATCATGTCTAGCGCATCTTGTGCCCAGCCATTATCAGGCGCTAAACGCGAAAGCATTCTGTAAGCTACAACTTGTACTGCAGGCGTTTGGCTCCACATGCTATCGTTTAAACAGTGCCAATGTGTAGGCGTTATTTCGCTGTTATTCTCGATTTGATCTTTACATGTTTGACACGTGTAAATACATTTATCTGAGTGGGTTTCAGTTACCGGTGGTACTTCATAAACAGATAAGTTCTCGGTGGCTGCACACAATTCACATTGATTATTACTACGTTCGATTAAGGCTTTTTCAATACTCATGGGGCTCTTTCTGATTCTGGTCGAGTTAACATTTGCTGCTATTGTACTCCAAAACACGAGCTCTGCGCCATTAGTCCCTTAATTTTGTGTGGGTATATTACTCATATACTTATCTTCAATAGTTTTTATATATCCTTGAGCGTGAAGGTTTTTAATTGCTAGGTTTATCTGGGGCAATAATTCTTTGTGTTTGCTCAATAAGCGAATTCTTAAAAAACCATGGGAATGCTGTGCGCCAAAGGCAATGTTTATCCCTAACTGCTTTGCCCAATAGAGCGCAGTTAACTTACCTACTAGTGCAGCTTCTACACGGTTTCTTGATAGAGCTGTCATAAGTTCTTTTTCGGATGGAAAGTCAACACGCTCAAAGGTGTTGTCATTAAAGTAATAGTAACCTAGTACCGTTCCTATATTTTTACCCTTCAAGCTATCAGCGCTTTGCCAATGCTGGGCATTTTTAGGCAAGGTAACAATCATTTCTGTGGCATAAATAAGCGGCTCTGAAAAAACATAACGAGGGTCATTTCTCTCACTCTTTGAGAGCCATTCTAATGAAATAACATCAAAATCGATTATTTCATCTTGTAAATATTTGGTAATACGCTTTGTAGGTAGGTCGATATGAGAAGCTGCAATATTGGCATCATCGAGTACTTTTTCAATAATTTCGGGTAATATGCCAGGCTTTTCTGGATCATTTGTATAATATGGATAATGACTCCCTGACGCGCTGACATTATATTTGAGGGGAGTAGGATTAATGCTGGCATAGCTAAAAAATACAAATAGCAGAGGGCTCAGTACTAATAACCGAATAAAGTTAGTCAAATCTCTACCTTTTATATTAATATTTTATATTAGTGTTGTGTAATTTTAACGTTTTTGCAATGACGACTATATTTATCTTATGCGTGTTGCATTAAAGTACACATATTATTGGCTGTTTTGCCATCTTTTATTTATAGGTTTAGAGCCAAGTGAAATTACATAACATACCTGATGAAGTACAAAAAATAACTCAGTTTGTTGCGCGGCAACCTATTTTTGATATAGACCAGAATGTTTTCTCGTACGAATTGCTTTATAGAGACTCAGCCAATAATGCGTTTCCTGTAGGCACTTCTGATGTCCATGCGACAAGCCGCCTATTTTTTAATGCTTTAATGTTGGTTGGTTTAGATAGACTTACCGCACATCATTTAGCTTTTATAAACTTGTCATCAGAAACTATTCTCGATAACTTCCCCAAACTTTTATTGCCAGAAAATAGTGTTATTGAAATAGTGGAGCGCACGGGTAATATTCCTGCGGTGGCTGAGCGTGTGCAAGAACTTAAAAAAGAAGGCTATGTTTTTGCACTTGATGATTACGATGGCGATCCAAAATGGGAGCCACTGTTAGCACATGTTGATTACATAAAAATTGAGATAGATGATCCGGTTATTAAAACCAATATGCGCATTAAAAAAATAAAACGCGCAAATCCACATGCAAAAATAATTGTTGAACGAATAGAGACGCATGAACAATTTAATGTATTAAAATTGGCTGGCTGCGATTTATTTCAAGGGTTCTTTTTTTCTCGCCCAGAAATGATTACGTATAAAGGTGTAGAGCCTTCTAAGCTAACCGTTTTTGATCTATTGCGTTTTACAGCAAAAGAAACACTTTGCTTTAAAGAAGTTCATCAACGAGTGGCCAGAGATGTCGCCATAACAGCGAGGGTTTTAAAGCTAGCTAACGCGCGTTCAGGCAAAGCAAATTTAGTCATTACGTCTATTTCACAAGCGGTTATTTATTTAGGTGAGGACACAATAAGACAATTTGTTCGCGTATTAGCAATTAGTGAGTTAGGGGTCGAAAAACCAACCGAATTAACTAAGCTTGCTTTAACGCGGGCTCAATTTATGTCGCTAATATTGGAGCAAAATAATAAAGAGTTGACCGAGCAAGGGTATCTGGTGGGTTTGTTCTCGGTGCTTGATGCTATTTTAGATGCTGAATTAAAAGATATAGTTAAAGAGTTTACTTTAGATGCTGCAATATCTGATGCGTTACTATTAGAGAGCGGCATCTTAGGGAACTGTTTATCGCTTATAAAAGAGTTTGAATTAGATAATATAGATGAAGCTATGGTCCATTTGGCCAACATAAACTCAGAGCTGCATATTGGCGATATATTTAATTTTTTATTGGATGCTGTTTTATACAGTGATGACATTATTGAGGCAATAGCAGAATAAATATGCGTAATTGGTTGTCGGTTATAAGTGTAGTGGTTGCTCTTTGTTTATTGTTTCCTGGTATTACAAAACCAGTATTAACAATAGAGGGCAACATAGATAAATCAAAATTAGCGCAAGCGGGCATTGAAATGCTTGCTGAAGAGGGTGATGGTCGGGCTCGTAGCATGCTAATGATGTTCTCGAATATGCTAGGGCTTGATAAGTTAGAGGGCGAGATTAGCGCCTATAACAAAACACAAAGTATTTTAGGCACAGTTCAAGAGCTTTCTAGCAATAATAATTTATTTGTAGCTGCTTTAGTGGGGTTGTTTTCTATTGTTATTCCAAGCTTGAAGCTGCTATTACAATTGCTTTATTGTTGCCTACCTTTGAATGGGTTGAAGCAAAAGCTCGGTCTGGTTATTTGTGCATTAAGTAAGTGGAGCATGGTTGATGTATTTGTTATTGCATTAATAGTGACTTACCTAGCAGGTAACGCTCATGGTAAAAGTGGTGAGCTACTTGTTATGAAAGCACAATTTGGTGAGGGTTTTTGGTATTTTAGCGCATATTGTATATTTGCAATTATCGCGAGTAACTTAATTAAAACACCTGATAAACCGCAGTCTACATAATTAAAGTATTTGTGGTTGCCGTTAGGTTATCTTACAATCATTTTAAAATTTATTAAAAGGCATAATGTTGCAACGTTTTTACTCTAGTTTACTCATGATAACTTTACTGCTCACTTTTGTGGGTCAGGCAGTTGCGTCTGTAGCTATGGTATGCGAAATGCCACATTTGCCAACGAAAACAGCAATGCATGCCCAAATGCCAATGACACACAGTAGTGATGCAACAGCTGTTGCTAGCATGTCTGAAAATATGATGCAGATGGATTGTTGCGACGACGAAAGTACGCCACAAAATGATTGCAAATGCCCTGTCAGTGGCTGCGCTGCTAATTCAATGCTTAGTGTTGATACTTTATTTAGCGTTACTTTACTTGAATCTGAAAAAGTAAATATAAGTGTATTTACTACACAAATTAATATACCTCGTTCACTCTACCGCCCTCCTATGTCTGCTTAATAGCAGGATAGGTGTAATATCAATTTTATTGAAAACATGCTCATTCTAGGAACTAAATACCTCTCTAACTGCGTTAAAAATTACTTATATAAAGCAACTATACTGCGTAATTTTTTCCTTGTTATAGAGCAATTTTCCTACCGCAATAATAGATCATTAATTCAATGCAATTGATATAAAAGGTTTTTGTAAAACTCCTAAACACCTTTTTTGCTTCTTAATTTAAGAATTTCTTTTATTTTTAGATGGAGCAGGTGATGAACCACGCTGTAAGTATTAAAGCCGTATTATGTAGTGTTGTGTTATTTAGCACAGTTGTTAATGCGCAAAACAATTCAAATAACCTAAATATCGATACGCTAAAGCAAGCCCGCAATGAGCAAACGCTTAGCTTAACGCAAGCGCTTAATTATGCACTAACGCATGAGCCATGGCTAAAAGCGAGTGGCTACCAAGAAGATGCCACAATAGCGCAAAGTATTGCCGCAGGCACCTTACCCGATCCTGTTTTAACGGTTGGCTTACTTAACTTGCCTACTAACGGTTATGCATTTGATCAAGAAGGGATGACGCAGCTTAAAGTCGATTTGAGCCAAAAGTTTAGCCGAGGGAATAGTTTAGCACTTAAACAAAAGGCATTAGCTCAGTCTGCTCAACAATATTCTTGGCAGCGCGCCGATCGCTTAGCACAAGTAAAAGCAATTGTGATTGAGTCGTGGTTAAACGCGTATCGTGCTCAGCGAAGTATTGCTTTAATTGAGCAAGATAAAGGGCTATTTACTCAGCTTATTGAAGTTACCGAAGCAAGCTACGCAAGTACCTTAGGTAAAACACGCCAGCAAGATATTATTCGTGCGCAATTAGAACTCACTCGCCTTGAAGATAAGTTGGTTATGCTTGAGCAGCAATTTGAAAGTGCTAAAAACCGTTTAGCACAGTGGTTACCTATGAATATGCTTATGCAGCCTTTAAATGCCGAATTTACTAAAACCACAGGGCTGGTTGATTTTGCAAACCTTGAATTTGATAAATTAATACAGTTGCTTATGGCGCATCCCGCAATTATTGCGATAGAAAAAACCGTCACCGCAAAGCAAACCGAAGTTGCACTCGCCAAGCAAAGTTACAAACCTCAAATGGGCGTTAATGTGGGTTATGGTTACCGAGATGAAACGCCTATGGGGGAGTCGCGAGCTGATTTACTTTCAGTAGGATTTAGCATTGATTTGCCATTGTTTACTGATAACAGACAAGATCAACAGGTTAAATCGGCTATTGCTAGTGCAGAAGCTACTAAAACACAAAAGCTGGTGGCGCTTCAAAAACTCAAAGGCATGTACTTTAAGGAGTTTAGCCAACTCGCTCGTTTGCAAAAACGCGATGCGCTTTATCAAAATACGTTATTACCGCAAATGTCAGAGCAATCTCAGGCAACACTAAATGCTTATACACGCGACGACGGGGATTTTTCTGACGTGATGCGCGCGCGCATTGGTGAACTTAACGCCAAAATAGACGCGCTTAATATTCAAGTAGATCAGCATATTATTACCGCTCGCCTTAATTATTATGCAAGTAGCTTAGACCCCCAAGTAATGAGCGATAAAACTGGAGAATTACATAATGAATACTAATTTAAAGTTACTTGTTGCTGCCTTAGTCGGTGCGGGCGCATTTGCGTTAATTGGCGCCTTAGTGATGCAGTTTTTACCTAGCAGCTCGGCAATGAATGAACAGCAAAGTGCTGAAAAACAGCCCTTATATTGGGTAGCCCCTATGGATAGTAATTACAGGCGTGACGCGCCAGGACTGTCGCCAATGGGAATGGATTTAGTCCCTGTATATGAAAACGATAGCAACGCTCAGGATGGACCAGGTGCAGTAACTATTTCGCCTGCAGTCATCAATAACTTGGGTGTAAGAACTGCCAAAGTAGAGCTTAAAACACTTCACAGCGATATAAATACTGTGGGTTATGTGCAATATAACCAAGACCAACTTATTCACATTCATCCGCGTGTAGAGGGCTGGATTGAAAGTTTATATGTTAAAGCGCAAGGTGCACAAGTTAAAGCCGGTGAGCCTTTATATACTTTGTATTCCCCACAATTGGTGAATGCACAGGAAGAATTTTTACTGGCGGTTAATCGTGATAATACCGTGTTAATTCGCGCAGCAAAGGCACGTTTAGAGTCGTTAAATGTGTCTGATGGATTTATCGAGCGCTTACAAAAAAATAAAAAGATAATGCAAAATATTACTTTTTACGCAAAGCAAAGTGGTGTGGTAGATGAGCTAACAGTACGAGAAGGCTTTTACGTTAAACCAGGCACATCAATGATGAGTATTGCTCAGCTTGATGAAATTTGGGTAGAGGCAGAAGTGTTTGAACGCCAATCAGAACAAGTGAGCGTGGGCTTGCCCGTTACAATGACGCTTGATTACTTAAAAGGTCAAAAGTGGGAAGGTAAGGTTGATTACATTTACCCCGCGCTTGATGCTAAAAACCGAACGCTGCGTGTAAGACTCAGGTTTGAAAATGCAGATCATCGGTTAAAACCAAATATGTTTGCACAAGTGAGCATTCACGCTAAGGCGAGTAAAGCGCAATTTACAGTCCCTAAAGAAGCGGTAATTCGCACGCAGCATCAAAACCGTGTGGTTATTGCATTAGGTGAGGGTCGTTTTAAATCGGTAGAAGTCGAAGTTGGGCAAATTAATAGTAATGAAGCGGTCATTTTGTCAGGTGTAATGACAGGTGACACGGTAGTGACTTCAGCGCAATTTTTAATAGATTCTGAGTCAAGTAAAAGCTCCGACTTTAAACGAATGGAAATGCCTAGTTCTAGCATTAGCTCAGGTATGAGCTCGGATTCTGGTTCAGGCTCTAATATGAACATGGATATGCAGCCACAAAGCGCCACGGTTAACGGCACTATTAATGCCATAGATAAACAAAATCGCATTATTAATATTAGCCGAGAAGCCATTGAAAAATGGAATCGAGAACCCGCCACAATGGACTTTGTATTAGCGCCAGATATTGATATTACCAAGTTTGAAAATGCCCAGTATATTAATTTTACTTTTAGCATTATTAATGATGAATTTGTAATTACTAAAGCGCAAAACGCAGAGCCGATTGATAATTCTACTATGCAACCTATGCAACCTATGCAACCTATGCAACACAGTTCTCACTAGGAGCCATTATGATAACTGCCATTATTCGCTGGTCTGTTGGCAATCGCTTTTTTGTGTTGTTGCTTACATTAATTTTACTAGGTGGAGGGTTGTTTGCACTAAAAAATACGCCCGTGGATGCCTTGCCTGACTTATCTGATGTTCAGGTCATTATAAAAACTACTTATCCGGGGCAAGCGCCGCAAGTAGTGCAAGACCAAGTTACATTTCCGCTCACCACTGCAATGCTTTCTGTGCCGGGTGCACAAACTGTAAGGGGTTTTTCGTTTTTTGGTGACTCGTACGTTTACGTTATTTTTGATGAAAAAACTGATTTGTATTGGGCGCGTAGCCGAGTACAAGAATACCTAAGCCAAGCAGCAAACCGATTGCCCGATAGCGCTACGCCAGAGCTTGGCCCTGATGCAACAGGCGTAGGTTGGATTTACTTATACGCACTAATTGATAAAACAAATAAACACGATATTAGTCAGCTACGAAGCTTACAAGATTGGTTTTTAAAGTTTGAGCTACAAACTGTGCCCGGTGTATCTGAAGTGGCTGCTGTTGGTGGCATGGTTAAGCAATACCAAGTCAATGTAGAGCCCGATAAATTACGGGCTTATGGTATTCCGCTAAGCCTTATTCAAACAGCTATTCAACAAGGCAACCAAGAGATGGGCGCCTCGGTAGTTGAAATGGCTGAAGCTGAATACATGGTAACAAGCACCGGCTACATTAAGAGTGTTGCCGACTTGGAAGCTATTCCGCTTGGTGTAAACGCCAACGGTACTGCGCTGCAATTACGTGATGTAGCTGATATTCGGGTCGGACCGCAAATGCGCCGTGGTATTGCAGAGCTAAATGGCGAAGGCGAAGTAACCGGCGGCATTGTTATTATGCGCTATGGCGAAAATGCACAAAAAACCATTGAGCTCGTAAAAGCGAAATTAGAATCGCTTAAAAAGGGATTACCAGAGGGCGTTGAAATAGTCCCTGTGTACGATCGCTCTAACTTAATAAATAACGCGGTAGATAATCTAACAAGTAAGCTAATTGAAGAGCTTATTGTAGTTGCTTTAGTGTGTGTGGTGTTTTTGTTTCATGTGCGCTCATCGCTGGTGGCGATTATTACGTTACCGCTTGGGATTTTAACGGCATTTATAATTATGTATTGGCAGGGGATTAACGCCAACATTATGTCTTTAGGAGGAATTGCAATAGCGATAGGCGCAATGACCGACGGCGCTATCGTTATGATTGAAAATATGCATAAGCATATGGAAAAAACGCCCCTTACCAAGGAAAACCGTTGGGAAGTTGTGGCTAAATCGGCGAGTGAAGTAGGTCCTGCATTATTTTTTAGTTTATTAATTATTACCGTCAGCTTTATGCCGGTATTTATTTTAGAAGCGCAAGAAGGGCGTATGTTTGCGCCACTGGCTTACACTAAAACGTATGCTATGGCAGCGTCTGCTGGGCTTGCGATTACCTTAGTGCCGGTATTAATGGGTTACTTTATTAGAGGTAAAGTTATTTCGGAGCAAAAAAATCCAGTTAACCGATTACTTGTTGCAGCGTATCGGCCATTACTTAACTGGGTGCTTAAATTTCCAAAAATGACATTGGTACTCGCGGTGGTTGTTTCTGTTATTGGCTTTTACCCGGTAAACAAAATAGGCAGTGAATTTATTCCGCCACTCGATGAGGGCGACTTAATGTATATGCCCACAACGTATCCAGGTTTATCGGTAGGTAAAGCGCGCGAAATACTACAGCAAACCGACAAGTTAATTGCCACAGTACCCGAAGTTAAAACGGTATTTGGTAAAGTTGGGCGAGCAGAAACTGCAACAGATCCTGCGCCGCTTACAATGATAGAGACGTTTATTCAGCTAAAACCAAAAGACGAATGGCGCGAGGGTATGACCCTTGAAAAGCTTAAAAAAGAACTCGACGGTTTGGTTAAGTTTCCGGGGCTGACGAATGCGTGGGTAATGCCAATTAAAACACGTATTGATATGCTCGCAACCGGTATTAAAACTCCCGTGGGCATTAAAGTTGCGGGACCAAAGTTGAGTGAAATTCAAAAAATTGGTCAACAAATAGAAGTGCTTTTAAAAGATGTGCAAGGCACTGCATCGGTTTACTCAGAGCGAGTAGCCGGTGGGCGTTATATAAAAGTAGATATAAACCGAGAAAAAGCGGCGCGTTATAGCTTAAATATTAGCGACATACAGCAAGTTGTATCTACTGCAATTGGTGGTACAAACGTAACTCAAACCGTAGAAGGGCAAGAGCGCTACCCAGTTAATTTGCGTTACCCGCAAGCATACAGAGACTCGCCAGAAGAGCTAATGTTGTTACCTATTGTAACGCCTACAGGGCAGCGTATAGCACTTGGTGATGTAGCTGATGTATTTATTGAAGATGGACCGCCTGGTATAAAAAGCGAAAATGCACGTTTAAACGGTTGGAGTTTTATTGATATAGATGGCGTTGATATTGGTACTTACGTTGAGCACGCTCAGCAAGTGCTCGATAAAGACCTAATACTACCTGCTGGCTACTCAATTACGTGGGCTGGGCAGTATGAATACATGCAGCGCGCTAAAGACAAACTGACTTATGTATTACCACTTACATTAGCGATTATTATTGTATTGCTTTACCTTAATTTTAGAAGCTTTGCTGAGGTCACTATTATTATGGCCACGTTGCCACTGGCAATGATTGGTGGCGTATGGCTAATGTATTTAGAGGGCTTTAACTTTTCAGTTGCAGTAGGTGTGGGCTTTATTGCCTTAGCTGGGGTAGCGGTAGAAATTGGGGTCATTATGTTGGTGTATTTAAACCAGGCCTATCAAGAAAAATGCATCGAAGCAGAGCAGGCAGGTAAGCCACTTAGTTTAGTGCAATTACAGCAAGCTATTATTGAAGGTGCAGGGCTTCGAGTACGCCCGGTTATGATGACTGTCGCGACAATTATTATTGGCTTGCTACCAGTGCTGTATGGCACAGGCACCGGAAGCGAAGTAATGAGTCGAATAGCTGCACCTATGGTTGGCGGTATGGGCAGTGCAATTGTACTCACCTTACTTGTTATTCCTGCGGTTTACCTACTGTGGCGCAAACAAGGACTTAAATAATATAAAGCAACAAGACGATAGAGCAGTGCGGTTACTACCCACGCATTGCTCTATAAAAATTACCTATAATTTGTAAGTTATTCTATTAAATTGCTAACTAATATCCATTTTGAAATTAACCTTCTGTTTTTAAATGGTTTTTTAATTGGCACGCTTTACGCAGTGTAGTACCTATACAGTCAACTAAGTAAGGAATGCACATGCAAGTTAAAACAATTAAAGAGGTATACGATTGGACCGTTTTGTTTCATACGCAAATGGCGGCTAATTTTCATAGCGTAAAGGATTTACTCGATGAACATAATGCAATGCTGGTGGACTACTACCTAAATTACGAAAAAAAACTCGCTGAAGATTTAGTCGGGTTTAAAGCGATAACCGAAATAAATACGCTCGATACGTACTGTTATGAATACTTTGCTAAAAATCCTGAGCTAATTACTTTCGAAGACATTAGTAAAGACCAGCAATTTGATGAGAAAGTTATTCAAGCTTACTTATCAGAGCAGCATCAAAAGGTAATTGAATTATACGAATACTTACTTGAGCGCGCTGAAACTCAAAGTGGCCAAGAAAAGCTGCAACAAATACTAGAGCTGGAAAAGCAAGGTATAAAGCAAATGATGCAAAGTACGAATCGTCATATGGATATGTAGCTTTATAAGATAACCATTTAAAATAGCCGATGCTTGCATCGGCTTATTTTATGTCTGCGTTAAATAACCCGCAGAGGGCTTTGATAGACTGGCTAGAATAATATGCGTGTCAACGTGTGGCACGCACCTAGGGAGATCAAACTTCTTCTGTATCTACAATTAAATCACTTGTTATTGATTCCAATGCTTCAATGACTTCATCTTTATTCATACCATTGGGTAAAGTAACGGTAGCAACAGCGCTAAAAATAGGCACCCCCCAATTAGGCGCACTTTGCTGCCTTGAATTTAAATGAGTAATGTTAGCGCCTTTGTGGCGTATTACACTCGCCAACTCTTGAACAATACCTGGGCGATCGTTACCTGTTATAACCAGATTGATTTGTTCTAATGTTGATGGTTCAATTTCTGTGTTTCCGGTTTCAATTCGAACGTCTAACTTAGGTAACTTATTTAAAGCGCTTTGTAGTGATTGAAAGTGCTCCTCAGCAACTTCAAGTTGAATAATACCTGCAAAATGACCTAATAAATGGCTTAAGTTACTGCTTAGCCAGTTGCCATGATTTTGTAACACGACGGATGAGATACTCTCTACTAAACCAGGGCGATCTTGCCCTAGAATAGTTATAACCAACTGCTTCATAAATAATTCTCTTTTTAAGCCCAAAGAAAGTAAATGCATAGGCATTAAGTGTATTGTCTAATCTAAATTGTGTATTGTTGCACTTTTATAAATCGTTGATTTTAAAATAATAAAATTGAATGTGGTTGTGTTGACTATACGCGGTATTAATAGTCATTCTTATTTAGTAAGTACTCTTTTAGTATTGACCTCGATAAATGCTTTGTCCAATTATTTTATAATTTAGTTCACTTAAAAATCATCTATATGAGACTTATTTAGCGATTTTCTTCGCTAGTTTTATTTAAAACCGTTTTAACGTGCTTATTATTACTGCTGTAACATTACTGTCATCTTGATGAAATATAATTTATAGAACGTTAAGATTTAAGGGTGTTTTGATGACTTCAAATCCGAATAAACCGTCTTTTAATACGGATCGAAGCCGTCTATTTAAAGATCGGTTTGCCAAATTTGGTATAACCGCAGGTGGGATAATGGTATTGGTAGCACTGCTATTAATATTCTTTTACCTTCTTTATGTAGTACAGCCAATTTTTGAATCAGCAAAAGTAGAAAAACGCGATAGCTTTCAGGTCGCTAATTCGCAGCAAATAGCAGGCCTAGGTGTAGAAGAGCAAACTGAAGTTGCTTATTTACTCAGTCAGCAAGGTCAGGTTGATTTTTACAGTGTGCAAGATGGCAGCTTTGGTAAAAAGCTTAAAACATTAAACGCCGAGCTACCAAGTGATGCAACAAGCTTTGCAACTAGCGCGCCTTTTCAAGGGTATTATGCGTTTGGTTTAAAAGATGGCACTGTAATGGTCGTAGCACCTAAATTTTTGGTCACCTTTCCTAATAATGAGCGTAAATTAACGCCTCGTTTAGACTTTCCTCTTGGGGAAATGGCTTTGGAAGTAGATGAACAAGGCTCAGCTATTAAACGCTTTGCATTTAGCCACTATGAAGACAGAACAGCTGTTGTCGCACTTACAGAAGACAAACGGGTGCTGTTTAGCAGTTTTGTTGCTGAAGAGAATATGTTTACTGGCGAAGTTGAGTGGGTTGTTGAGCGCACAGAGCTAGATGTTGAAGGGCGTGTAGATGAGCTATTAATGTCGCCAGATACAACCCGTACTTTTGTACGTTCTGCTAATCAAGTTTACGTATACGATACACGTGACCCAAGTGATGTAGAGCAAATTCAGCTACTTTCAGCTAACGAAGAAAATGCCAATATTGTATCTGCACAATTACTAGCAGGTGCAAACTCATTAATGCTTGCCAATGATAACGGCGAAGTTTCGCAGTGGTTTGAAGTTAACACTGACACTGGCCGCGAATATGAAAAAATACGTTCATTTGAAACGACTAAGCAAAGTAAATTAAATGTATTTACAGAGTTCTACCGTCGTACTTTTTTTACGACCAGCAGTAACGGTGAGCTTGGGGTGTACTACACAACAAGCGAAGCAAAATTATGGCAAGGTAAAGTAAGTGAAGGCGCAATACAAAACTTTGCAATTTCACCGCGTTCAAATGCTGCATTAATTTTGGCGGATAACAAACTAACAGTATTAGAAATACATAACGAGCATCCAGAAGTTACTTGGTCAGCGCTTTGGCAAGAAGTATGGTACGAAGGTTACCCAGAGCCAGGTTATATATGGCAGTCAACATCAGCCAGTGATGACTTTGAATCTAAGTTTTCATTAGTGCCAATTTCGTTTGGTACATTAAAAGCAGCCCTTTACGCGATGTTATTTGCAGTGCCTATTGCGCTTTCGGCGGCAATTTACACGGCATACTTTATGTCGAGCAAATTACGTAAGGTAGTTAAGCCTACTGTTGAAATAATGGAAGCATTACCCACCGTTATTTTAGGTTTTTTAGCCGGTCTTTGGTTAGCTCCATTGATAGAAGAGCACTTACCTGCAATTGTTGGGTTACTCATATTATTACCTTTAGGTATGTTAGCGACAGGTTTAGCTTGGACTAAATTACCAACCAAAATTCGTCATCGAATTCCTGAAGGATCTCATTCAATTATCCTTATTCCGGTCGTTTTACTTATTGGCTGGTTTTCGTTTGCGATGAGTGAATTTGTTGAGCTTTGGATGTTTGACGGCAATGTACGTCAGTACTTAACAAATGAGCTAGGTATGACATTCGATCAACGTAACTCGCTGGTTGTAGGTATTGCGATGGGGTTTGCAGTTATTCCAACTATATTCTCAATTGCAGAAGACGCCGTATTTAGTGTTCCAAAGCATTTATCAAATGGCTCATTAGCATTAGGTGCAACGCAGTGGCAAACACTAATACGTGTTGTATTACTAACAGCAAGCCCTGGTATTTTCTCTGCGGTAATGATGGGACTTGGCCGCGCCGTTGGCGAAACCATGATTGTACTTATGGCAACGGGTAATACACCTATTATGGATTGGAGCATCTTCCAAGGTATGCGTACGCTTGCAGCAAATATTGCAGTTGAAATGCCTGAGTCAGAAGTAGGTAGTTCGCATTACAGAATATTGTTCTTAGCGGCCTTTGTACTATTCATATTCACATTCATTTTTAACACAGTCGCTGAGTTTGTTCGCCAGCAACTGCGTGAAAAATATAGCTCAATGTAAGCGGAGAGACATGACATGGTAAAGCAGTGGTTTAAGTCTGGTTCTCCTTGGATTTGGATGACCGGTGGTGCAGTGAGCATCAGTTTAATTTCAGTTCTAGGCTTATTAGCAATGATAGCCTGGAAAGGATTAAGTTTTTTCTGGCCTTCAGAAGTTGTGCAGTTTGAACTTGAAGGGTCAATTTCAAAACAAACCGTTATTGGCGAAGTTTATGACCGTGAATTAGTACCAAAAACGCGTTTAGCCGCGACAGGTATTGACGTTAGCGGATTTGAAAAAGAAGAAATAGAGCGCTTACTTATTAAAACAGGTAATCGTGAGTATGTAGATTTAGACTTTCGTTGGATATTAGAAACCGACATTAAAAATAAAACAACGCCTGCAACGCTTGCTGTATTTGAGCGTAGTAAAAACGGTAATTTTTATGGTTATGTTGAAAGTGTAATTAAAGATGGTAAACCAGTCGAAGGCGATAAAATTGAAGCTCTACATGAACTTGTAGAGCGTGCCGTGGATTTAAACGACGAAGCACTTGATTTACAAAATGGTGACATTGGGCATATTAACTATGAGCTTGAGCGTCTTCGTTTAAAAGAAAAGGGCTACTTACTAGATAACGCACTCACTGATGAACGTGTTGCTGAGCTTGCTCAAGAGCGTGCTGAATTACGTGCGCAGTATGGTGTACTTGAAAAAGATTTATTTGCACTACGTAAACAAGCTAAACGTGACCACGTAACTGTAAAAGATATGCGCGGTGAAGTAGTTACGATTCCAATGTATCAAGTACTTGATGTTTGGTTTCCAAATGATATGGGCTTTTTTGCAAAGCTAGGGCACTACTTTGTGCAGCTAGGTAAGTTTGTATCTGATGACCCACGTGAAGCAAATACAGAGGGCGGTGTTTTCCCTGCTATATTTGGTACTGTGTTTATGGTTATGCTGATGGCTGTAATAGTGACGCCGTTTGGTGTTGTTGCTGCAATTTACTTACACGAGTATGCCGCTAAAAATGCAGTCACTAAGATGATTCGTATTGCGGTGATTAACTTGGCCGGTGTGCCTTCAATTGTGTACGGTGTGTTTGGCCTCGGCTTTTTTGTATACATGTTAGGTGGTAGCTTAGACCAATTATTTTACCCTGAAGCGGCACCAACGCCAGTATTTGGTACGCCAGGTGTAATGTGGTCGGCGTTAACGCTTGCTATATTAACTTTGCCAGTTGTTATTGTATCGACTGAGGAAGGCTTATCTCGTATTCCAAGTACCGTACGTGACGGTTCACTAGCGCTTGGCGCAACAAAGGTTGAAACGTTATGGCGCATAATTATTCCAATGGCAAGCCCTGCAATTATGACTGGTTTAATACTGGCAGTTGCGCGTGCTGCAGGTGAAGTTGCACCATTAATGTTAGTAGGCGTTGTGAAAATGGCCCCTACATTACCACTTGATGGTAACTTCCCGTATTTTCACTTAGATAGAAAGTTCATGCACTTAGGCTTTCATATATACGATGTTGGCTTCCAAAGCCCTAATGTTGAAGCGGCACGTCCGCTGGTATACGCCACTGCCTTTTTATTGGTGTCGGTGATTATTACCCTAAACATAACAGCCATTGGTATACGTAACCATTTACGTGAAAAATTCAGATCGCTTGAACACTAATTAGTAAAGATTTTATAGGTAACAAAAATGATTACAGTCGCTCCACAAGTAAACCAAGCTAATATCGGTCAAAAGTTAGACCTAGAAAATTTAACGGATGATCAAAAAGCGCTAGAGATTAAAGACCTCGATCTTTACTACGGTGATAAGCAGGCGCTTAATAAAGTAAATATGAACATTCCTAAAGGCCAAGTAACTGCGTTTATCGGGCCGTCTGGGTGTGGTAAATCAACATTACTGCGTTGTATTAATCGCATGAATGATTTGGTTGATATTTGCCGTATTGAAGGTGAAATATTACTCCATGGTCAAAATATTTACGATAAGAGCGTAGATGTAGCAGCACTTCGTCGTAATGTAGGCATGGTGTTTCAGCGCCCTAATCCATTTCCTAAATCAATTTATGAAAATGTAGTTTATGGCCTGCGCTTACAAGGCATTAAAGAGAAACGTAAATTAGATGAAGTAGTAGAGCAATCACTTCGTGGTGCTGCTTTGTGGGATGAAGTAAAAGATAGATTGCACGATAGCGCGTTTGGCTTATCGGGTGGTCAGCAACAACGTTTAGTTATAGCTCGCTCAATTGCAATTGAGCCTGAGGTACTTTTACTTGATGAACCAACATCAGCACTCGACCCTATTTCTACTTTGGTAATCGAAGAGCTAATAAACGATTTAAAAAACAAATTTACCGTTGTTATTGTTACACACAACATGCAACAAGCAGCGCGTGTATCTGATCAAACAGCCTTTATGTATATGGGCGAATTGATTGAATACTCAGACACAAATACCTTATTTACTACACCAACGAAGAAAAAGACTGAAGATTACATTACCGGTCGTTACGGTTAATTAGCCCGTTATAGCGTGTTGTACAAGATTAAGAGAGAAGGTAACTATGGAACATAATATTAATAAGCATATTTCTGGGCGCTTTAACCAAGAACTAGAAAATGTACGTAACCATGTATTGAGTATGGGTGGCTTAGTTGAGCAGCAATTAAATAGCGCGCTTGATGCGGTGAGTCGTAACGATGCTGAGCTTGCTCAAAAGGTACGTCAGAACGATTACAAAGTAAATGCAATGGAAGTCAGCATTGATGAAGAATGTACGCGTATCATTGCTCGTCGTCAGCCTGCAGCAAGTGACTTACGTTTAGTGATTGCAATTGCAAAAACTATTGCAGATTTAGAACGTATTGGCGATGAAGCTGAGCGAATTGCTAAAGTTGCACTAGACTCATTTACTAAAGATCAACAAGACTTGTTAGTAAATATTGAGAATATGGGCCGCCAAGTTCTAAAGATGTTACATGATGTACTAGACGCATTTGCACGTATGGATGTGCAGCGCGCATTTCAAGTACATAAAGAAGATGCAAAAGTTGACCGTGAATATGAAGCTATCACACGTCAAATAATGACTTATATGATGGAAGATCCACGCTCAATCCCTAAAATTATGGACTTAGTTTGGTCTGTTCGTTCATTAGAGCGCATAGGGGATCGTTGTCAAAATATTGCGGAATACATTATTTATTTTGTAAATGGCAAAGATATTCGTCATACATCTCAAGAAGATATAGAAAAATCGCTATAATTTTTTACCTATTTTTCTTTTTTATTAAAGCGGCTTAGTGCCGCTTTGTGCATTGCAAGCCTTAGTGAAGTAATAAAAAGCGTTCACAATCTTGGTTAATACTGTAAAATTCATGCTGCAAAGCATATCAATTTGATTAAAGGGTCAGTTATGCCTACAAACGCGTTTTTAGGAGTATTTGCAAAATCTCCTATCAAACCAATGGAAGAACACATCAAGAAGGTTCATCAAGCAAGTAAAGCTTTGATACCTTTTTTTAATCACGTATTTAAAGAAGAGTGGGTACAAGCTGAAGAGCTTCGCATCACTATTCGCAATTTAGAACGTGAAGCTGATGATATGAAAAGAGATATACGCTTACAATTGCCACGTGGTTTATTCATGCCGGTAGAGCGTACAGATCTTCTCGAATTAGTAACTCAACAAGATAAAATTGCCAATAAAGCAAAAGATATTGCAGGACGAGTGATTGGTCGTGAAATGACCATTCCTAAAGTGATGCAAGCTGATTTCTTAGCTTACTTAACCCGTTGTGTAGATGCGACTAAACAAGCATCTAAAGCAATTAACGAATTAGAAGAATTGCTAGAAACGGGTTTTAAAGGTCGAGAAGTCACCTTAGTAGAAAAAATGTTAGTTGAATTGGATGCCATAGAACAAGACACGGACGAAATGCAGATAAAAGTACGCCGCCAGCTACGTGATGTAGAGGGTGAGTTAAACCCAATTGATGTGATGTTTTTATATAAAATCATTGAATGGGTTGGCGAGCTTGCAGATATTGCAGAGCGCGTAGGATCACGTCTTGAGCTGATGTTAGCTCGTTAATTTAAAATCAGTTCAAACACGAAAGATTAAGGTTTTACAATGGATATCATTGCATCTTACGGCACGGTATTAATTTTAATTGCCGCAGCAGTCGGCTTTTTTATGGCTTATGGTATTGGCGCGAACGACGTAGCGAACGCCATGGGTACATCTGTAGGTTCAAAAGCGCTAACAATCAAACAAGCTATTTTTATAGCGATGATTTTTGAATTTGCAGGCGCCTATTTAGCAGGTGGTGAGGTTACATCAACAATTCGTAAAGGAATTATTGATGCAGCACCATTTGCAGATATTCCGGAATTAATGGTTCTGGGTATGATTTCGTCTTTATTTGCAGCCGGCGCTTGGTTATTAATGGCCTCGTTCTTAGGCTGGCCTGTATCTACAACTCACTCAATCATTGGTGCAATCATTGGTTTTGCGTTAGTTGCAGTAGGTACTGAGGCGATTCAATGGGATAAAGTAGGTGGTATTGTAGGTAGTTGGATTATAACACCTGCCATATCAGGCTTTATTGCATACTTAATATTCATGAGTGCACAAAAACTTATTTTTAATACAGATGCACCACTAAAAAATGCTAAACGTTATGTCCCTCTTTATATGGGCTTAGCAGGTTTTATCATGGCATTGGTTACAATTAAAAAGGGCTTAAAGCACGTTGGTATAGACCTAGGCTCAGCTGAAGGCTATGCACTGTCAGTAGGTGTTGCAATAGTTGTTGCTGTGATTGGTAAAATTGCCATATCTCGCTTAAATATTGATCCAAAAGCAGATAAACAAATGCAGTTCAACAATGTTGAAAAAGTATTTGCTGTTCTTATGGTACTAACAGCATGTTGTATGGCATTTGCACATGGTTCTAATGACGTTGCTAATGCAATTGGTCCACTAGCAGCTGTTGTAAACATTGTTGAAAACAATGGTGAAATTGCTAAAAAAGCAGCTATTGCTTGGTGGATTCTACCTCTAGGTGGTTTTGGTATTGTTGCTGGTCTTGCTATTTTAGGCAAAAAAGTAATCAAAACAATCGGTGAAGGTATTACACATTTAACACCTAGCCGTGGTTTTGCTGCTGAACTAGCTGCTGCTTCTACCGTTGTTATTGCCTCAGGTACTGGTATGCCAATCTCTACTACTCAAACCCTAGTGGGTGCGGTATTAGGTGTAGGTATGGCACGTGGAATTGGCGCGCTTAACATGGGTGTTATCAGAAACATTGTAGTTTCTTGGGTAATTACATTGCCAGTTGGCGCTGCCCTTGCTATTGTTATTTTCTACGTACTAAGAACCGCATTTGGGGTTTAATAAAAAAGTACTCAAAGACTTTTAGCTTGAAAAGATCTCAATGCCCTAGGTGTTGGGGTCTTTTTATTTGTGGAAAGAAAAAATGACTAACCTTCCAAGTATTAAACAACTACAGTATTTATTAGCTGTTCATCAACATCAGCACTTTGGCAGAGCCGCTAGTGCCTGCTTTATAGGACAATCTACTTTAAGTAGCGCTATTCAAAATCTTGAAGAAACACTAGGCTGTCAGCTAATTGAGCGTGAAAATCGCAGCCTGATGTTTACCAGTATTGGTGAAGAAGTTGTTGAGCGTTCTCGTAAAATAATTAACGATACAATTAGTTTAAAAGAGCTTACAAAAAGTTTTTTAACACCACTAAGTGGTAAGCTGACTGTGGGTGTTATACCTACAATTGCAAGCTTTATAGCGGCTCCGCTTTATCATTTTTGTAAAGAAACCTTTTGTGATTTAGAGCTGGTATTAATTGAAGATACGAGTGACAAGCTACTGGATAAACTTGAACATGGGCATATTGATTTAGCGCTACTTGCACTGCCGTACGAAACAGATAAATTTCATACACAAGTATTGGCAAAAGATCAGTTTAGTTTAGTGCACCATAAGGATTACAGCGCTGCAAAGGGCGTAGTCGACTTTAATCTATTACCAGAGGCTAGCGTATTCTTATTAGAGCGCGAGCACTGCATGACGGGCCATGCGCTTAGTGCATGTCACTTAAACCGTGCCAGTTGTATTAACCCATTTGAAGCTGCAAGCTTACATACTCTATTAAGCATGGTTGAGCATCAGCTCGGGGTGACTTTTTTACCACAGATGGCGATTAATGCGGGTATTTTAGATAATAAAAATATGGTGGCTACACCATCACAAAGTGATGCATATAGAGATATTGGTATCTTGTGGCGTAAAACTACGGGCCGAATTCGAGACTTTAGGCTATTTAGTCAACAGCTTGAGGTGTTTTTAAAGCGTCAATGTAGTTTAGATTTTTCTAAAGCAGAATAATAAGTGAACTAAAGCAGCCTACAAAGGCTGCTTTTGATTTTGAAGATGGCTTTCAAAAGGCTCAAGTTCAGGTAAAAATAATAAATAAATCCATACCACCAAGTTAAAGTAAGGCACGCAGCCTAATACAGTAAATACCTTAACTGGGTAGCCTTTAATATTCGCGTAGCGGTAACACTGATACGCGATTGCAAAATGTATAATCAGTAATAACATAACTAGTTGTGTCATACCTTCTTCCTTAAAAGCTTAAATAGCTTTGAAACCCACTATAAATATCGGTACTACGCCGCCAAAAGGTAATGTCATGTTTTTAAAGTGAAATACATAAAAAGGAACGACATTTTTCATTTGATGCTGAAAGTATAGGCAAGAAAGGTAATATTGGTAGTAATAAAATGATTAAAATTGTTTAATTTTGTTTATTTTGGGCTAGCTTGTTGTTGGTAAAACGTTTTATTTTTAGAAATTTTTTCGAGTTCATCTTTTACTTTTTCAACAGGTATTGGGCGTGCAATAAAGTAGCCTTGCCCATAATCAACACCAATTTCTTTTAGTGCAAAAAATATCTCTTCGTTTTCAACGTACTCAGCTACAGAGCGCTTATCGAGAGACCGACTAATATCATTTATTGCTTTTACTAACGCTAAATCTATAGGGTCATTGAGCATATCACTTACAAATGAGCCGTCAATTTTCACATGCTGTGCTGGTAGCTGTTTTAAATAATTAAATGTACTAAATCCAGTTCCAAAATCATCGATAGAAAAATGACAGCCTAAGCTATTAAGCTTCTCAATCATTTTACGAGTGGCCTTTAGGTTATTGATACTCGCAGATTCAGTTATTTCAAAAATTATCCGCGAAGCAGGCACGTTATACTTTTCAAGGTTTGATTCAATTAATGGCAATAAGCGTTCATCTAAGAACGATTGTGCTGACAAATTAATAGCAACTTGGTTTAACTCTGGGTGCTTAGATACACAAGCAATAGCATTACGTATAACGCATTGATCCATCAAAAATGTGTCGTTAAGCATTTCTAAAGAGGGAATAAACTGATTTGGGTATACGAGTTCACCTTTGAGTTTTAAGCGTAAAAGCGCTTCAAAATAAGCAACTTTACACTCTTTAAAATCCCAAATAGGTTGGTAATGTAGTTCAATATTATCTTGCTGTAGTGCTTGGCGAATTTCATGGCCCCATTCAAGCCCTGTTTGTAGTGTATTGTTTTGAGCATCTTCTTTTGAATAGCAATGTACTAAGTTACGCCCTAGGTTTTTGGCAATATACAAAGCAATATCGGCTTGTTTTAAACACTCATTAGGGTCGTTATTTTGTGTCGTGATTTGAGTTAAACCAATAGAGCAGCTAATAGTGTATATCTGATCTTCTGATTTAAAAGCATGTTTTTCTATCGCACTACACACACCTTCTGCAATAAGGTGTGCATCCAGTAAATTCATATTGGTAAGTATGACTGCAAATTCATCCCCACCAATTCTGCATACCAGGTGATCGTCGCCAATATTTGCTTTAAATAATTGCGCCACTTCTTTTAAAACTATATCGCCCTGATGATGGCCTTTACTGTCGTTTATTATTTTAAAGTGATCGAGGTCAATATAAATAACAGCATGCTCTATGCCATCATAGGTGTATTTATCTTGGCATATTTTATTAAGCTGTTGATCAAAATAATAACGATTATGTAAACCAGTTAATGGGTCATGGTGTGCTAAATGACGTAGTTGAATCTCAGCTTGCTTTCGTTCGTGTATATTGTCGATAGTTGCGGTTATAGTCGCGTTGTTACGACTATTTTTTATTAGCTGCAATCTGCATTCAACCCAAATTAAATTGCCATTTTTGTGGGTTAACTTTACTTCTATTTGTTGCTGTTGCTCGCCACCATGTAAAATATCGTTAATAGTGTAGTCAAGCCTTCCTTTATCTTCGTTATTACAATAAGCGCTTAATGGGTTTTGTAGTGATGATTTAACACCAAAACCGCTTAATGTTTCCCATGCGGGGTTAATAAAACGAATATTACCTTGCTGATCGAGCTCTAAAACAACTGTATTTAAGTGCAATAAAATACGCTGATGAGCTGAAAATAACTCTTTGTAACGCACTTCGCTCACGCTTAATTGTTCTACTTTGTAAGCAAATTCAGCATAACTCACCATAAAATCTTCACGTCGTGCGGCGTGGTCACACACTTTGTTTAAAAATGAAGGATCGTAAGGGGCTCTAATAAAGTCGGTAACACCCGAAAGCAAAAGCTGCTCAGCGTAATCGGCATCGTCACTTTCTATAATTGTAACAATAGCTTGTTTAGAATTGTGCTGGAGGATTTCTTCAACGAGTACACTCGAGCTCTCTGCACTTGATGTAGTGGCATCGAGTAACACAATTGAAAACTGCTGTTGGTTATAAGCGTTAAGTGCCGCTTTAGCTGAAGTTACGTGAGTGATAGCAAAGTTTAACTTTAACTGTTCACTTATTTTATCTGCCGTATTTTGAAGTGGCTCTAATAATAATAAGTTTAGCCGGCTACTTTTTTCTAAGTGAGTAGATAAAACATTCGCAAGTACTTGAGGGAGCATATCTTTGTGCTCAAACGGTAGTACAGCATCTATCCCATAGCTTCGGGCTGTTGTTTCGGCAATCCGCTCACAGTAAATTGGCGGAATAAGTAAGATTGGTGTGTTTTTTGGTGTTTTTAATAATCCTGAGCGGATCATCCTAGAAAAGCGCCAACCATCAATTTTACCAACATTAATGCCCGTTATTATAATATCAACAGGGTGTTGTTTTAAAAGCTTTAAAGCTTGTTGGCTGTCTTGGGCATCAATAAAGGTAAATACATTTAAGCTCTCTAAAGTGCCCTTAATCGCGCGACGTTCAGCACTACTTGCGTTTAATATTAGCAATTTAAGCTGGTTTGGCACGAGTTGAACACCCCTAATATAACTTATAATAATTTAGCCGAATAAGAATAGTGACATTTAACCATAAGAACAAGAGAATTTAGTGGCAAACACGCAAACAGACATTATAAGTTTGGCTGATTTCTTGAGCTTAATATCCGATACATATACACTTGGCGCGATTTTAAATGATGTGGATTACTAATTATGCGCGTGGCTGACTTTAGCTTTGACTTACCTGATGAATTAATAGCTCGTTTTCCTAAAGCGGACAGAACCAGCAGCCGTCTACTCACTTTAGATGGCCCAAGCGGAACTTTAGAACATAAAGTGTTTAGCGATATACTTGATTTAGTAAACGAAGGCGATTTATTGGTCTTTAACAATACACGCGTTATTCCAGCACGTATGTTTGGTCAAAAAGCTTCAGGCGGAAAAGTTGAAGTACTTGTAGAGCGGGTATTAGATGAGCATCGCGTACTTGCGCATGTACGGGCAAGTAAGTCGCTTAAGGTCGGTAACGAAGTTATTTTAGAAGGCAAAGCCAAGGCAATAATGGTTGCACGCCACGATACTTTATTTGAGCTTGAGTTCGATCATAGCCAAAACGTGTTAGATATACTTAATGATATTGGCCATATGCCACTGCCTCCTTATATTGACCGACCTGATACCGATGCTGACCGTGAGCGTTATCAAACTGTTTATGGAGAAAAACCAGGTGCAGTTGCAGCACCAACTGCAGGTCTACATTTTGACGATAAGTTAATGACAGCACTCAAAGATAAAGGCGTAAACATGGCTTTTGTTACGCTACACGTTGGCGCTGGTACTTTTCAGCCGGTACGAGTTGATAGTGTTGATGAGCATGTGATGCACTCAGAGTACATAGAAGTACCTGATGACGTAGTTGCAGCTGTTGCGCAAACTAAAGCAAATGGTGGGCGTGTAATTGCGGTAGGCACAACTTCAGTTCGCTCATTAGAGTCGGCTGCTAAAGTTCACGGCGGCAAGTTAGATACGTATTTTGGTGATACCGATATATTTATTTTTCCGGGTTATCAATTTAATGTTGTTGATGCCATGGTCACAAATTTTCACTTACCAGAATCAACGCTTATAATGTTAGTCAGCGCATTTAGCGGCCAAGACAATATTATGGGCGCTTACAATACTGCAATAGAGCAGCAGTACCGCTTTTTTAGTTATGGCGACGCGATGTTTTTAACACGTAAGTAACAAAATATTGTTTAATACTCAGTAGAATATATTAAAACCCCCAGCTTAGTTGCTGGGGTTTTTGTTTGCGGCAATTGGCAAAACTGAATTTATCGCAGCTAATAGTATTAGTGAGGCAAAAAGGGTAGAATCAGGCGGTTAAATTATAGCTTGTTGGACTGTTTTTCCGACATTGAGGATGATATGAAATTTGAATTAGATTGTACTGACGGAAAAGCGCGCCGCGGCCGCTTAATTTTTGACCGTGGTGTAATAGAAACACCTGCTTTTATGCCTGTTGGTACTTACGGTACTGTAAAAGGTATGACGCCAGATGAAGTTAAAGCCACTGGTGCGCAAATATGTTTAGGTAATACCTTTCATTTAATGCTTCGCCCAGGTACTGAGATCATTAAACAACATGGTGATTTACACGACTTTATGAATTGGGACTTCCCAATTTTAACTGACTCAGGCGGTTTTCAAGTATTTAGCTTAGGCGCAATGCGTAAAATTACTGAAGAAGGCGTTTTATTTCAATCTCCAGTAAATGGTGATGAAATTATGATGTCGCCTGAAAAGTCGATGGAAGTACAGCGTGACTTAGGTTCAGACATCGTTATGATTTTTGACGAGTGTACGCCATACCCAGCGACTGAAAAAGAAGCTAAAGATTCTATGGAGTTATCTCTTCGTTGGGCTAAGCGCTCAAAAGAAGGGCATGGCGATAATCCATCTGCTTTATTTGGTATTATCCAAGGTGGTATGTACCCAGAATTACGTGCACAATCACAAGCTGGTCTTGAAGAAATTGGTTTTGACGGTTATGCATTAGGCGGCCTATCAGTAGGTGAGCCTAAAAACGAAATGATGAATATCCTTGATCATTGTGCGTTTAAAATGCCAGAAGACAAGCCTCGTTACCTTATGGGTGTAGGCAAGCCAGAAGACTTAGTTGAGTCGGTTCGCCGTGGTATTGATATGTTTGACTGTGTTATGCCAACACGTAATGCGCGTAACGGCCATTTATTTATTACCACGGGTGTAGTAAAAATACGTAACGCAGTGCATAAAACAGATACAGGGCCACTTGACCCTGAGTGTGATTGCCATACGTGTAAAAACTATTCACGAGCTTATTTGCATCACCTTGATAAATGTAACGAAATTTTAGGTGCGCGACTAAACACAATTCATAACTTACGTTACTATCAACGTGTTATGGAAGGTTTACGTAATGCAATTAGCGAAGGTAAATTAGAAGAATTTGTACAAGATTTTTATGCTCGCCGAGGCCAAGATGTGCCAGAGTTAGCAGATATAAAAAATTAAACTTTAAAATTAAAGAGGAAGTATCATGAGTTTATTTATTTCAAATGCACACGCAGCAGCTGGTCAACCTGCGGCAGGCGGTGGTTGGGAAATGCTAATAATGTTAGCTATTTTCGGTTTGGTTTTTTACTTTTTAATCTACCGCCCACAAGCTAAGCGCGTTAAAGAGCACAAAAGCTTAATGAGTATGATGGCTAAAGGTGATGAAGTACTTACCCAAGGCGGTTTAGTGGGTAAAATTGTGAAAATTTCTGAAGAGAAAGATTTCATCGTTATCTCTTTAAACGAGCAAGCAGAAGTTACAGTACAAAAATCTGCAGTATCTGCAGTATTGCCAAAAGGCACAATGAAGTCGCTATAAAAATAATAAGGACGACCCCGTGTTAAACAAGTTTCCAGTTTGGAAGTATTTACTTGTTTTAGCTGTGGTAGCCATTGGCCTTTTATATGCCTCTCCAAACTTGTATGGTCGCGATCCGGCCATACAAGTTTCAGGTGCTAAAGGCGCTGATGTCGATCTCAGTGTTGTAGACAAAGTAAACGCAATCCTTAAAACAAATAATGTAACCGCTAAATCGACAATACTTGAAGATGGACAAATTTTAGTTCGTTTAAAAAATGTTGAAGAGCAACTTAAAGCGCATGACTTACTACGTGATTCGCTGAGCGATGATTACATTTCTGCTATTAATATGGCACCTGCTCAACCAGCTTGGTTAAAAGCGGTCGGTGGTAACCCTATGAAGCTAGGTCTTGATTTAAGTGGTGGCGTACATTTCACCATGGAAATCGACATGGCAACAGCGGTTGATAACCAGCTTGAGCAAATGGAACAAGATTTTCGCAGTGACCTGCGCGAAGAAAAACTACGTTATCGTAGTGTTCGCCGCGTAGCAGGCTCCGATCGTATGCGTGTAGAAATGCGTACCGAAGAAGATAAAAATGCTGCAGAGAGTTTCTTAGAAACTCGCTACCCGCTAAATGTCTATATTGATGACAGCAGTAACGATAAAGCATTTTTTGCGACAATGAGTGAGCAAAAACTCAAAGAGATTCGTGACTACGCTATCAAGCAAAATGAAACGATTATTCGTAACCGTATCAACCAAATTGGTGTTGCAGAGCCTAACGTACAACGCCAAGGTGCTGAGCGTATTATTGTTCAACTACCTGGTATTCAAGACACAGCACGCGCTAAAGAAATTTTAGGCGCAACAGCAACACTTGAATTTCGTGAAGTAGACGAAAACGCTGATATTAGCGCTGCTGCTCAAGGTCGTATCCCTGCGGGTACTGAAATGATCATGAGCCGCGACGGTTACCCTGTTGTACTTAAAAAGCGTATTATTCTAGAAGGCAGCCATATAACTGGCGCGCAATCTGGCGCTGATGAATACCAACGCCCGCAAGTGAGTATTACGCTAGATAGCAAAGGTGGGGCAAAAATGAATGCCTTTACCAAACGTGCTATTGGTAAGCGTATGGCAACGGTATTTATTGAGTACAAGCCATCAGGTAAAAAAGATGCAGATGGTAAAGCGCTTCCGCCTATTAAGGTTGAAGAAGTTATTAACGTAGCAACAATTCAAGCACGTCTTGATCGCTCGTTCCGTATTACAGGTATCGATAACCCAGCTGAAGCACATAACTTAAGCTTACTACTTCGTGCTGGTGCACTTGTAGCGCCAATTCAAATTGTTGAAGAGCGCACAGTAGGTCCAAGCTTAGGACAAGAAAATATTGAAGCGGGTATGACTGCGGTTGCACTTGGCTTTGCGTTTGTACTTGTGTTTATGCTTGTGTACTACAAAGGTTTTGGTATGGTTGCAAACCTTGCGCTTGCGGCTAACTTAGTACTAATTGTAGGTGTTATGTCTTTAATTCCGGGCGCTACACTTACGCTACCAGGTATTGCCGGTATTGTATTAACGGTAGGTATGGCGGTTGATGCTAACGTACTTATTTTTGAACGTATTCGTGAAGAGCTGGCCGATGGCCGTAGCCCTCAACAAGCGATTCATTTTGGTTACGATAGTGCATTTAGCACTATATTTGATGCCAACATCACGACACTAATTGCTGCCATTATACTGTTTGCAGTGGGCACTGGTCCGATTGCGGGCTTTGCAGTGACACTTGCGATTGGTATTTTAACTTCAATGTTTACAGCCATCGTTGGTACCCGTGCGGTAATCAACTTATTTGTTGGTGGTAAACGCATTGATAAACTTTCGATTTAAGGAGCAGACATGCAAATTTTAAGTTTGGGTAGTAGAACCCTTCGTTTCATGTCTCTTCGAAAAGTGGCTATGGGTTTCTCGACGCTACTAATTTTAGCGTCGTTTGCATCAATTTTTATCAAAGGCCTAAACTTTGGTTTAGATTTTACCGGCGGTACTGCGGTAGAAGTGGGTTTTTCACAACCGGCTGACCTTAAAAAAGTACGTGATGCACTAGCTGATAATGGTTTTGCTGATGCATCAGTGCAGCTATTTGGTTCAAGCCAAGAAATTTTAGTTCGCTTAGCACCACGCGGTAGCGATGTAAAAGCTGAGGTGATTGGTAACCAAGTAATCGATGCACTTAAAAAAGCAGACGACAGCGTAGTAATGCGCCGTATTGAATTTGTAGGCCCAAGTGTAGGTGAAGACTTAAAAGAGCAGGGTGGCCTTGCCATGTTAACTGCGCTTATTTGTATCTTAATCTACGTTGCGTTTCGTTTTGAATGGCGCTTTGCAGTAGGTGCGGTAGGTGCACTACTACACGATGTTATCATTACTGTGGGTTTATTTTCGGTATTAGGTTTAGAGTTTGATTTAACTATATTAGCGGCAATTCTTGCGGTAATTGGTTATTCACTCAATGATACGATTGTTGTATCAGACCGTATACGTGAAAATTTCCGTAAGGTACGCATTGACGATACGATAGAAATTATTGATATTTCACTTACGCAAACACTTAACCGTACACTTGTAACATCAATCACGACTATTTTAGTATTGATTGCCTTGTTTGCATGGGGCGGACAAACCATTCATGGTTTTGCAACTGCATTACTGTTTGGTGTGTTTATTGGTACTTATTCTTCGATTTATGTTGCAAGCTCTGTTGCTATAGCAATGGGCGTAAGCAAAGAAGATTTAATACCTGAAGTGATAGAAAAAGAAGGCGCAGACCAAGACGCTATGCCGTAACTAGATTTGTACTTAATAAAAACCGCTCTTATGAGCGGTTTTTTTATGAGCGCATTTTTTTGCGCAATAAAAATGTCATACACACTTGGTACTTTATTGCTCCAATCAAAATAGTTGTAAGGCAAATACGTGACGATTCAGCGCAAAGTATTAGAGTACATTTTAAAAAGCGGTGAAATAACAACGCTGTTTCAGCCTATTTTTGATATTAGTAATCAAGTTATTTTAGGTTACGAAGCACTTAGTCGAGGACCTAAAAATAGCCCGTTAGAAATGCCTAATACGTTATTTAAAGTTGCCCATGAGGAATGTTTAATTTCGGAGCTTGAATTACTATGTCGCTCTAAAGCGATTGAAAACTTTGTAAGGCTTAACCTACAAGGTAAATTATTTTTAAATGTAAGCCCTAAAACACTACTAGACCCTTGCCACCCTAAAGGGGAAACATTGCACCTAATAGAGCAATTTGGCTTAGCTGCTAACCGTGTAGTTATAGAGGTTACTGAGCAAGAAAAAGTAGATGATGGCTTCTTGTTATTAAAAACGATAGCCCATTATCGAGAGCTCGGTTTTACTATAGCAATAGATGATTTAGGCGCTGGGTATTCAGGGTTAAAGCAATGGTCTGAACTATGCCCTGATTTTGTAAAAATTGACCGCTATTTTATTGATCATTGTGATGAAAGCGAAGTTAAAAAAGAGTTTTTGAAATCTATTACTATTTTGGCCAGAGCTACTAATACTCAGGTTATTGCCGAAGGCATCGAACGTCCAGAAGAGCTTACATTTGTAGAAAACTTAGGCATTAGTAATGTACAAGGGTTTTTACTCGAAAAGCCAAGCATAAAGCCAAGTGAAGATTTCAGCTCAGAGCAACTAAAAGCTCTTTCATTTACGCAATCAAACACATTGTTTGATCAATCTATGGCCATAGGTCGCTTATCGGTTACGCAACCTGCAATAAGCAGCGACACTCGCTGTAAAGATGCGCATAAGCTCTTTGAGCAAGATAAATCACTCATAAGCATTGCAGTGTTAAATACTGAAAACCAGCCAGTAGGGTTACTTCACAGAGATCAATTAACAGAAGTTTTTGCAGCGCCCTATGGGCATGCTCTTTACGATAAACGCCCCGTTACTGCACTGATGGATAAGCAGCCCTTAGTCGTTGACGAAAACCAATTACTCGATACCGTAAGTAAACAAATAACTGAGCAAGACTTTGATATACGCCGCCATATAGTGATAACCAGAGAAAACGCTTATTTAGGTTTAGCGCCGCTTCGCGATATTTTAAAACACATAACCGAAGAAAAAATACGCCATGCACAACACGCTAATCCACTGACTATGCTCCCTGGTAATGTGGCAATTAATGAAGCTATAGAGCAGCGATTAAAAGGTAGTAATCCGTTTTCACTCGCGTATATAGACTTAAATCATTTTAAGCAATTTAATGACTTATACGGCTACGCTAGCGGCGACAGTGTAATTAAACTATTAGCTGATGTAACAGTGCAAGCGTGTAAAAATAGTGCTAACTTTGTAGGACATATAGGTGGCGATGACTTTATGGTAGTGTTTGATCAGCACAACGCGGTTGATATATGTAATATCATTATTGAGCAATTTCAACTCCAGTCTCGTATATTTTTTACACCTGAGCACATAAAGAGCGAAGGGTATTGGGCCACAAATCGTGAAGGAGAAAAGCAATTTGTGCCTCTACTAACGTTATCAATTGGCTTAGTTGAGCCTGATTTACAACAATGTAAAAACAGTCACCAAGTTGCAGCACTCGCAACTGATGCTAAAAAAGAAGCCAAACGTTATCGCCATAGTTATTTGTTTATTTGCAAACGTAAAGGGCCTGCTCCCGCAGTGGTGCGCCTAGCAAGCAATAAGCAGGTAATTTAAATAAAAATAGGTAATTATTATGTTGCCAATAAAAATCTCGACCAGTGTACTTGGTCTGCTTGCAAGTTTTGCACTTATGGCGCAAGAGCAAATAATTAATGTAGCCCAAAAGCAAGATACTCAAAACGCACGAGAAGAGTACTTAAGTGAGCTACTGGTACGTGCACTTGAGAGTGTTAACTATCCTGGAGTTATTAGGATGACTCCCATACCAGATCAGCAAAAACGTAAGCTCATAAACCTAAATGATAACGAACTAGATATGTATTGGAGTATGAGTAGTCCAGAGCGAGAGGCACTTGCTTTAGCTATTAAAATACCACTATTTAAAGGTTACATAGGAAAGCGGGCTTTACTCACTAATAAACAAAACGTAGCACGCTTTAAAGACGTAAAAACCCTAGAGCAGCTAGGAGAGTTTTCAGCAGTGCAGGGTCACAACTGGCCAGATACAAGAATAATGTCCTATAACGGCTTACGTGTAAGGCCGCTTACCAATTACCAAGCCATGTTCACTTTAACGAGCCGTGGGCGAATAGATTACTTTCCTCGCTCGTTTATTGAGGTTAATTCTGAGCTTATTGAAAACAAACAAAGTAACTTAGTCGTTGTGCCTGATTTATATATAAGCTACCCAACGGGTATTTATTATTTTGTGACTAAGAGTAAACCCGAATTGGCAAAGGCAGTAGAGGAGGGCTTAATATTAATGCAGACAAACGGCGAGTTTGATGCATTATTTAATGAATACTTCGCAAAGGATTTAAATACACTACCTTATACAAAAGGTAAAACAATAGAGATTAAGCTCGATAACCCTTATTTTTAGGCACAAAAAAAGGAGCCTAGGCTCCTTTTTAGTATGCTATTAATAGCATTTAATTAGCGAAGTAACGACTCAGTTAATACTGGACGAATTTCGCGGATAATTGCTTGAGTCAGTTTTGGTGAACCACAGATAATATTGCCGCTGTGGTTATAGTTATTACCACCGGCGAAATCTACAACCATACCGCCCGCTTCTTTAACCATTAGTTCGCCCGCAGCAGAGTTCCAAGGTTTTAAACCAATTTCAAAAAATCCATCAACACGGCCAGCTGCAACGTATGCCATATCTAAAGCAGAACAACCTGCACGGCGAATATCAGCAGTGTGTACAAACAATGCTTTAAACGCTTCAGTGTATGCATCCATGTGGTTTTTGTTTTTGAAAGGGAAACCAGTAGCAAGTACAGTGCCTGCAAGAACCGTAGTTTTGCTAACGCGTAGACGTTTACTGTTTAACTGAGTGCCTTGACCGCGAGATGCAGTGAAAAGCTCACCACGAATTGGATCATAAATAACAGCTTGGTCTAAACGACCTTTAACTTTAAGTGCGATAGAAACCGCGTAATGAGGGATACCTTTGATGAAGTTAGTTGTTCCATCGATAGGATCTACAATCCATTGGTAATCATCATCCTTGCCTTTATGCTCACCTAGTTCTTCACCAACAATTGAGTGAGTAGGGTAAGACTGTAAAATAGTGTCACGAATTACGGCTTCGGCTTCTTTATCAATGTTAGTTACTAAGTCGTTAGCGCCTTTTTGTTGCACTTCAACTTTTGATAAATCTTCACTTGCGCGAAGTAAAATTTTGCCTGCGTTGCGCGCAGCGCGAACCGCAATGTTTAACATTGGATGCATGGTATTACCTTTGGGTTGTAAAAGAACGTTTATATATTTCAGCCGGCGTATTTTAGCGACTTTTGCCATAAAGTAAACAATAAACCCCAAATACTTGTGTTTGTTTTTTATACAAGATTGAAAAGTTTATATATTTTTAAAAAATAATTATCTGCATTTAAATAAATTAATTTTAAATAACACTTTACCTAAAGTTAACTTGAGGTTTTATCGTGCTCCTAACTTAACTGATAGGATAACATTATGTATTTAGAGCACGTAAACTTAGTCGCGAGTGATATAGATAGTATGCTTACATTTTATCGCGCTGTATTTCCACATTGGTCGATTAGAAGTGAGGGCAGAGGCGATTGGCATGGAAAACCAAGACGCTGGGTACACTTTGGAGATGACACGCATTACATTGCGATAAGCAGTCATGGTGAAGGTGAAAACAGAAACTTATCGGGCCATCAAATTGGTTTTGCACACTTTGCTTATGTAACTAATAATTTAAGCGCAGTAGTAATGCGCTTAAATAAAGTGGGTTTTACTCTAAGCAAGCAAGGTAACGAGAATCCTTTCAGAAAGAATGTCTACTTTATTGATCCTGCAGGGTTTGAAGTTGAGTTTGTAGAGTATTTAAGTGATATACCAAGCGAGCGAAATAACGATTTATAATAAAATACTAAGCAGCACGCTAAAGTGCTGCTACTCAATTATAGTGAGCGATTATTATTACCCGTGCCAAACTGGGTTTTTAGCTCATTTGCAAAGCTCATAAATTTTTCTTTAATTGTGCGCTTTATTTTTACCTCAACCGAGCCCATTACTGCCTTTCCTTCAATATGAATTGTAGGGCCTTGGCGTTTGTTAAGCGACACAGATTTATTTTCAAGGCTACTTAAAATACAAAACATTTTAGACACTACATTGACATGCTCTGGTACGTAAATTTCATCGCTACCAAAAATACAGTTAACGTGAATAGTTACATTTTGATGCGCAAAAATAGCATCGGTAAAATCAAGCACCACCGATCCCATAAAGTTACTCAAATATATATTTTTTGGCACAACCCACTGACCACTTCGCTCGTTAGATCCTAAAATACTGCGTAATGTAAAATCATCATCACTGTTTTGCTGTGCACTATAATGTGGTGTAAATTGCGATTGTTTTTCTGCTTTATATTGCTGATCGGTATTAAGTGTTAAGTCTTCTACTAAGGCTAGCAGTGCTTCGTTATTAGGTGCATCCATCGCATTATCTAAACGTCTTTCGAATGCATCAACAGAAATAACACCATGACTGTAATTATAAATTAATTGATCAATCACTTGTTCGCGTACTTGCTCTATTGGGCGGTCTTCAACTTTTACAGACATGAGTTATTCCTTATTATATTTACTATTGATACTGCTCTTGTAGTTAGGCTGCAAACCGCGTACCAAATATAATTTCATTAATTATCAATTGGTTATTTTTTAACGGTGTTTTTTGTTTTGTTATATTAACGATAGATTAACCAAAAGAGCAATTATCTAGCTATTTTCACTATTTGAGAAAGTTTTACCGAGTAGCCTGTAAATAGTTACACAAACATAGATAAGGTTTTATCTTTTAATTAATTCAAGTCTTTGAATTTTAAGTATAAATAAAGTTGGCCTGAAGCTCGCATTAGTTAAAGTGTCTTTAATCAAAAGGAGAAAGATTATGAAAACATTTAACAAATCTATTATCGCAGCTCTAGTTCTTGGTACTACGGCTATGGGTGCCCAAGCAAACAGCTGGGAAAACGAAAGTAAAGATGCTTGGATTGATGGTAAGGCAGAAACCGTTCTACTTATGAACACTAATCTAAACAACTTTGACATTAACACTGATGTAAAAAATGGCAAGGTAGTACTTACAGGTAAAGTTAATAGCGAACTCGATAAAGAGCTAGCAGAAGAACTTGTACTTAGCCTAGATGGTGTAACTGATGTTGATAACAGCCTTACTGTTGTTAAAAGCATGGACACCGAAGATAAAAGCAACGACATGATGGACGATGATGATAACGACCTAACGGACGCTAAAATCACCACTGTAATCACTACTCGCTTCCTGTTTGACTCAGAAGTAGGTGGTACAGACATTGATGTTGATACCGACAACGGTGTGGTAACTCTGAATGGCTCTGTAGAGTCTGAAGCTGAAAAGCAACTAGCAGTTAAAATTGCTAAAAATGCTGAAGATGTTCGCGACGTAGTTGATAAACTAGCTATTGTTGCTGAATAATACAGTATAGTTAAGGCCCAGTAATACTGGGCTTTAAGTCTTTTCAATGTTTAATTTAAATGGAGTTTGATCATGGATATTATTCGTATAATACTTTCGGTTTTATTACCGCCATTAGGTGTGTTTTTGCAAGTTGGCTTAGGTATGCATTTTTGGTTAAATATTCTATTAACACTGCTAGGTTATTTCCCAGGGTTAATACATGCAATCTACATTATTGCGAAAAAATAATGACAGATTATATATTGTGTAAGCCGACTACTGAGGTTTAGCTAAATACTTTAGTACCGATCGGCTCACAATACTAGTTTTTAGAGAGTTTTTAGATTAAATCCAATTTTTAAAACTCTTCAACCCATTAATTCACTTCCTTAACTCACTCCCAATATTATTTTAAAACTATACTTATTGTTTACTAATAAGCTTTCCAGTTAACAGTCGCGCTCAGATTCTGATTTGATGCCATTTAGGAAATCTTCAACATTAGTGTGTTTATACATCCATAATATACAATCAAATACCTTATTATTTAGTGACAATATTACCTTCACTTCTAGTGTTATCATTAAACTAGGTTTTTAGGCATGTTGAGGTAGTTAATTGAATATTCGACTTATAATGTCAGGCGTTGTGTCATTCATTTTTTATTTTAGTTGGGCCTTCTGGGCAAATAGTGCGGCAGACATTGCTAAATCGGTCACTTTTCAAGCTGCATTAGTGCAAGGGTTGTATAGTGGATTTGTAACGCTGTTTTTTACCTTTATTTTAGAAAAGGTCGTCAACAAGTATAAGTTTAGTTATGTAACGCTTGCGTTCGTAACTCCAATTATTTGTATGTTTCATTCTAAAACACCACAAAACGTCGCAATACGACAAAGTTTTAATAATGCAATTAACTCTAGCGCCTCGTATTTAAGTAATAAAAAAATAGCAGGCGTACTTTTTGCGCCTATTATTCCGATTACTGTTCAATCGAGCTTAGTGATTATGGTGAATGTAGTTAATCAGACACCTAATCTGGCACTGACAGTAACCCCAAGCATATTTTTTACAGCCTTGTATGCCTACACATATATGTTAGCTTTGCTTAAAAAGTAGAGGGTTAAATATAAAAGACTATATGGGATAGGTACTGTTTATAATTTAATGCAGTGAATAGCACGGTAAATATCTTACATTTTATGTTTATGCCCACTTAAAAGATTACTATTTAAGCAGTTAGCTTGTTGATTGTTAAAATAAAGGTTTTTGGTAGTGACAAGCACCTAAAAAGTTTTTATACTGCAACCCGCTTTAGTCGCTCTGTGACTGAACGCTTCAAAAATTAACTGCCTAGCAGTTATATAAAGTTGGCCCCTTAGCTCAGTTGGTTAGAGCACACGACTCATAATCGTTAGGTCCCCAGTTCGAGTCTGGGAGGGGCCACCACTTTTACAAGCTTTCCAAGTAAATACCTACTAACCGAAATTACCCTGTGCTACCTCTGTGCTACTTTTTACTATAAATCAATTATTAAAAATAGTCCTATCAAATTAATTGATATTGCAATTAATATCTTTAAAGTACGCATTTGGTCTCTTTTTAATAGAGCTAACTAAAAAGGATTCATTGCAGTCATTACTTTATTGGCTGTTAAAGCATATGAGGCAATATATGGATAATGGCTATACCCTACTGATTTCTATACTAAGTGGCTTATTTGGAGCCCTAATATCAGCTTTCTTGAGTTTTAAAGTTAGAGTTATAGCCCAAAATAAAATAAAAAAGGACTTAGAACATCGTATTGCTTATGTCTATGTATCTCAGTTAAGTTTTTTGGTTGCTGCAAATGCATGGTTACAATCTTTTTTTGAGAAAATAGAAGCCCAAGTAGACACTCCGATCCCTGAAAATGAGTTTACTTTTTCACACGCGATATCAATTATCTTTGAGGATATGATTAGAGAAAACAATAGTCATTCATACGAAAATATAGTTGGTTTTGAGGGATTAGTAGAGCTTCATATTGACAACCTAACAAAGACTTATCTGACATTTGAACAACAAGCTGAACTACCGAAAGATGCTCTTATCTTTTACCAACGTTATGAGAATAAACTAAAAAATGTTGTTGTAATTATTAAGCAATTTAGCTCGTACCTTTCAGATAAAGAGCAGTTCTTAAAGCTTGATGCCATTCAAATTTATCAAGCAATCGAAAATATTAAACTATTTCTTGATTCAGCAGGGTTGCTGCGTACAGCAATGATTAAGTTCGGGAAAATAAATCAAGCTGAAGCTAACTTAATGCTTGAGCAACAATTACAAACTATTGAAAAAGATATTTTAGTAGCAGGTAAAAATAAGGTGCAACTATCAAAAGCAAGACAATTTTTAATTAGAGAAGGGGCAATTAAAAAGTGAAAGATATCAAGCCCAAGTTAATGTTACCTTGAAATCAATGTTTTATGTTGTCCATAAAAACTCTATTGATTATAAAGATCGGCTGGTAAGTAGCGTCGGAATATGCACATGATTGAACTTTTACAGTATTTTTGGAGATAACATGACATTATTTTGGGCTGCTATTAGTGCGGTTTTAGTTTTTTATTTTAGGGAGTCAATAAAAGTTGCACATCGACAGCGAAATATAACATCAAAACTTGATGCTTATTTGGTTCACTGGTCTTTGAAAATAATAGAGGGTGATGACACTGTCTTTAAGTTATCTAGTGTAGGTTTAAGCTGGGCTGAAAAGCATCAGAATTGTAATAGTATTGAAGAAGTATTAAAAATAAATGAAGAGTTCAAAGTAAAACTTCAGGAAATGAAAAGTGAGTTATTTTTAGAAGGTGTATTTGAAGAAGTGCTCTCAAGTGCTAACCAGAAAGTGAAAAGCAGTGGGCTTAGCTTAGATCAAATCTCGAAAATGCTAACAGAGTATCGTCGTGATTTTATAGACGGAAAGTTGTACCCAAGCGATAATGACTTATCTGTACTCTCTCCATCAACGGCTAGGTTAGCTATATCCTTAAAGCTTAATATAATATCTATACTTGAGGGGTTGGTGATATTATTGGTTAAGATTGAAAAAGCTCCAAATCAAATGGAATCAAAAGATGAATTATTTGATTTATATATTTGCTGGCTTAAAGTTGTTCGAGATAAACACTTATTGATCAAGTCAAATCGAGAGCTACTGTCTGAAGGGGTATTTAGGATTGCCTGCGGTAACTTCATTTCTGGTTTATGAAGCTGGGCTCAAAAAGCTGATCAATTAAGTGTTATTACGTATTACCTTAAATAAACCTCAGTAATTTCAGCCCTGAAGTGACCTAGCTCCTGTGACACTGTTTCAAGAGCTATTTGCCTACTAAACCCCAAACCTTTAAGTTCATCCATTCTCTCTTGCGCGTAGCTATGTCTAAGACCATGTCCGCCATTAGAAAAAAAGAGTGTACGACTAGATGCTTTTGAGAATGAGCATGACCATTTATGACCACCACCAATATCATAACGTTGCAAATAGTTAATTTCCCTATCACGAACCGTTATAGGCTGCGCTAAGCGCCTTTGTTCTAGCTGCGTAGCTAGAGCGCTAGGTATTAGTACATCTCGGATTAGGCCGCCTTTGCCTTTCACTGTATAAATACAACCTTCTCGACCAAGCCATTTACTGTTTAATGCAGGGCGGCTATCAGCTTTACGCTCTGATACTCTGGCAATCGTTAAAAGTTCATGGGCTCTTAACCCTGCTGCGTAGGCTATTTGTGTAGATAAATTATATTTTCTAGTTTGATGTTCACTAATTGCATGAGCTTGAGCTGGAGTGTAGGCGCGAGACTTCTCGATTATCTCTTTTTCGGATTTTATTACAGTCAGTGTTTCTTTGGGGCCAAGTTTGCCGTTGAGTTTAAACATAGCTTGAATTGCTTGTCGTTCCATATCCAGTGTTTTTTGGCCTGCAAACTCACTGCGGTAATCAAGGTATTTATAAGCATCTTGAAGGCTCATGCCCTGTACTCCATTAATCCCAAGATCTTTTGACCACCGAGCTATTTTTATAAGTGCAGTTTTATAGCTTCGAGCAGTACCTAGAGATTTAATAATTTTGTGCTTATATAAGTTTTTAGCCAGCTTTTCCGCTTGCGTTTCTGGTTTTGCGAACTTAGGCATTCTTTTGTACCCAACGTTTTACAGTTGTCCAATGTACTCTCATTCCTTTACGCAAGAGCCATCTTTGAAGATTAGCTATACATGTATCTTCCTCGTAAAGAGCCAGAAGTCGTTGTTTATGTTTATCTAACTTGGATGGCTTAAATCGTTTTTTACTGATTAATTTTTTCTCATTTTTTAGGCGCAGTGCCTCTGCCTTAACATTAAAGGTCATAGTTATTCTCCGTTGTGTTTGTAAGAAAAACTGGCTGATTAAGCTCAGCGGCTAACGCCTATTCGCCCCTGTTTTACGCATGCGTAAGGCTCGGACTGATCGCGCCTAAAAATCAAAAGACTTGGTTTTATAATGAAGCTGAAAGCTTCTGAAATGGGGGTTACAGAGAATGTAACAACGTGTTGAAGGCAGCAGAAAAGCGCCTGTTTTTTTCTTGCCCGTAGGGCTTGATTAATATTTAGATTAGCAGCTTTAATTAATATTTCAATCTGCAAATAAAAATCTGCGTGTAAGATACTCAAGAGCCCATACCCCGCTATGTGTAAGCCTATTTTAGGCTTCTACATAGCGGGGTATGGGCGAAGCCCAGAAAAGAGGAGGCAATTGCTCATGATGCCTCATTTTGAAATATCTAAATTAATGTTTCATCATGTATAAGAAATGAATATTATGTAATTCGCGTTATTTAAAAACTCAAATTATTATGGGTTATTAGTGAGAATGAAATGGACTTTTTAAAAAATAATTACTTACGAGTTCCTATATTGCTATACCTAGTAGGATTTGTTGTACATAACTCATATTTGGCTAGTTACGGTAGTTATGAATTTGAGTTGGTACAAGCGAGGTATATGCTAACTGGGTTTGGCTCAGTTTTTATTTTTACAGCAATGTTTCTGTTTGTTTTTTACAGGACTAACATTTCGGATGTTTCAAAAACTTATACACCCAATATTCTTTTTCCTTGGTTACTGAGAATCGCTTCAGTACCTGCTGGAATTTATAGTATTTTGCATGAAGTTAATCACTTACAGTTACCTTATTCGGCATTTGGTGCTTACATGAGCTTTGGTGTTTACTTCTTTTATAGTAGCTTTATTTTGTTATTTATAGAGGTAGTAAAAGGAGATAAATTTAAGTCAAAGATACTTAAAGTTATGATTTATATAATAACAATCCCCTTCATTGTGCTTCTTTATTATGCTGTTAGTGAAAGTGAGTTATTAGGACAGTATTCAAAGTTTGCCCTGTTTTTTTTCTTTGGTGCCTATGGGGTCGCGCTCTCCCAAGATGATGAAAAAAAAGGCTTAATAGTTAATCATTTAGATGAGGGGTCAGACCCGAAGCATGAAAAAAATTTTTCTCTAATACTTGCTCTTTTATGTTTGTCATATGGTACTTTTCAGTTTGTTTCTATTTATGCTAAACATATTTACCCTTATATACCGACAGCTTTGGGCGGTTCAAAAATAGTTAATGCAACAGTATTTCTCGCTGATTCAAAAGCTAAGGTTAAAATCATTCAAGAAGGTCATAAGTGGTTTCTTGTTTATAATTTAAAAACTTCAACTATAGAAAAAATTAAGTCATCCGAAATTTTAAAAGTTGAATACCATGTGGATGAGCTTCCTAAACTTTTGAAATAGGATATTTGTGGGTAAAAGTAAGACTAGGCATTATTTGATACGTTATCATCATATTTTAAAATGTTCTTTGCTAACTTATCTTCAATACAATACAGATATGCAGTGGGCACTTCTAAAATATCAGCAAGTGCTTTTACTGTTTTAAAATCTGGTGCATGTACACCTTTTTCATATTGATTCATTCTTGCTGATGCTGAAAATTCATCCATGCCAGCTAAAATCCCCAGCTGTTTTTGTGATAAGCCTTTGGCTTTTCTTGCCTCTTTTAAGCGCTTTGGAAATGGTGATTCGTCATTAGTTTTCATTATCTGTTGTTCTTAACTTGAAAACTAAGAGTTTCTTAGCTTTAATTGAATCTAGATACTAAGGAGTTCTTAGTTTTGTTTTTGTAACGAATTTAGTTTGGAGGAATGAATATGCTTGAAACATTTGTGTGTGTATTAGTTGGTACGATCTACTTGCTGGTAAGTATATTTACAAGCGATGAGCAGTTGGCGAACGAAAACGAGCAACTAGATCAATTGAATGATGGTATGGGCAATATTATCGCTGATGGTGAATTTATGTCGCGTGAAGAAGCTGAGGATGCACAATCACGTGGTGAACTTTTCGACACCTATTACTAATAAAGTTAGGCATGCCTAACTTTAAAGAACAGGATAGTGAGCAAAATTAGGCATGCCTAATTTCAGGAGCAATATAATGCGACTTTTAGATCTATACAAAATAATTGAGCTAAGGCCATTCATCCCTGTAGTAGCTGAGTTTCAAAGCCGCTTAGCTGGTATCGAAGTTGAATGTGAACCATTAGGGCTATCATTTGAGAAAGAAGTGCAGTCAGAGCAGGAAATCTTTTTTGCTTTGATTTCTCAAAAAGCGTTGGCTTTCGATGTAACAAATGAAATCGGTGAGGTTTGGGATATTAGATTAGAGCCTTTCAGTCATTTTAAGTCTCGAAGCAAAAAAATTACTTTCCCCTTCATGGGCTGCAATGAGCAGAAGCAACAAAATATTAGTGAGTGGATTATTGCTTTGTGTAATTGGGAAGGATCTTTTCTATACTCAAGTGCAAAGCATTAGCTGAGATTGCAGTTATGACATTATACGAATGGTTTCAAATGTTGATTTTAATGGTGTTAGCGATTCGCGCTACTCGACGCTACGACAAGCTGAAAAATGGCCTTTTCACAGCAATTAAAGAAGGCAGGATTTAAATATGGCTCCTGTACTCGCTGGTTGCGCTTTGATTCTAAGTCTTGTGATCTTCTTCGCTACTTTGTTTTATCTTAAATGTAAGTGATATTACGTAGACCTCTCCAAAAGCCTACTTAAAAAGATTATCAAGAAAATTTTTTTGTAGGTATTTTCACTAGCCGATCCCACTTTAAAAAATAATATAGATAAAAATCATAAAGTTATTCTTTTTCGTTTACTTAATATTTTCACTTTGTCCCTAAAACATCAAAAACCCCCTGAAAGTTCCCCTAGCTTTTCAAAGACAACTATCTGATCACTTAATTACCATTATCGCTCAACTAATTAATAATGTGTTGAGCTAATAATTGAGCTCAACGCTTACGCTTTGAGGTCAATATAATGGAAAAGGTATTTTATCGTTCAGAAGAAGTAGCCGACTTACTTTTTATCAGCAAACAAGCTCTTTTTAATCAAATCTCTAAGAACAAACAAGGCTGTGGTAATTACCCATTACCACCACATATTAAAATTGGCGCTCGATTACTCTTCCCTGTTGAAGACTTTCACAACTGGTTAGCTTCTCAACCAAGAAACAAGTAACGCTAGTTATGGCGCATTTCGAATGTAAAATGAAGTATATGACTTTAAGGTCAGATATTTTCTCTATGTTTTGGCCTATATATGCTTTAGATGGAAAGTCAAAAGGTTATGTTGACTTCGAGTATAGAGGTATTTCTTTAACTATAACCTCGAGTGAATTCGGGCGGGCAACAGTCAAAGATAAAGAGGTGATCATCTACTGCTTAAGCCATTTAATGGCCGCGCAAAATATGAAAATTGAGATTAATCGAAAAGTATTGTTCTGTCGCTACGACTTTTTAAAAACAACAAATAGAAGTACTTCGGGGAAAGACTATAAAATCCTTGATAACGCTTTGAAACGTTTACAGAGTACAAGATTTACTACTGATGCAACTATATCTGATATTAAGATTCCTGAAGATACTTCCATGATTGAGGAGTTTAGAAAAGTCCAAATAAATGAAAGTGTCTATTGGGAGGTCACTTTACCAGAGTGGTTATTTGCAATGGCTCAGAATAGAAAAGTGCTCAAATTAGATGATGGCTACTTTAAACTAAAACCGTTTGAACGCCGGCTTTATGAAGTATGCAAAAAGTGCTGTGGACGAAAGCCAAGTTATGAATTTCCGATAGATAACATGAAAAAAAGAATCGGTGTTAAGCTCACAATATCTCAATTTAAAAGGCGCTTAAGACATTGCAGAGAGTTGTTGGGACTAAGAGTTCTTTACGATGATAGAGATGTTTTAATTTTTAATATAACCGCAGGAGGTAGTGCTTTATTTGAGGTAAAGGCTAAGGAGCTTGGAATAGAGTTAAAGGAAGGTGAAAATTAGCACTAAGCGTCATCTGGTTCGTAATTATTCGTATCGCTATCTTTTGTAGTAGTTGATATTGATTTGATTAATAGGTTTTTAGCTCATCTGGCAGGTGACCATGAGGAGTTATCAAAAGTTTCCTGAAAAATAAATTTACAAATAATATCATTAACTCTAACTTAATGATTAAATAGGAATATAGTTTAATAAGAAGTAGCTCATTGGAATGTTGATTTTAGGAACAATTGTTATCAAAAGGTAATAATCTTAAGTGGCTTTGTAAATCTTTTTGCGTTTCTCAATGTTAATGTCTTTATGTGTATTTTTATATATGACTTGCTAATAAGCCTTTTAAGTTTTAAAAAAGAGCCGTAAACATAACAAGACTATTAAAATAGGTTTTTGTCATCAGGCGATCGCAACCTTGTGTGGCTTATGGTGGCGTCACATTTATTTGATACTCAGATATACTTTTCAACAGTTCATTGCCAAAAATGTAGGTCAAATTTGAATATAAAAAAAACTTTTCTCTTTGGAATGCTTTTCCTTTTGATAAGCGCATTCATTCTTCTGATTGCTTGTACGGCTATTCCTAATCTTTATAAAAAAATAGGACTTTCTGATACCCATCAATATAACGTTGAGGGTGGTGGCACGATAGAGCTTAGCAAAGCTGTAATTGCGGATGCATGTGAAAAAGGTAGAACTAATTGCTTGAAAAATGTTCTTCTCATACAAGGGTTAATTGATGGAGGGACTATTTCAAGTATACAGAAGTTAGCTTCCCTGAATGATGTTGAGACAATATGTTTCAGAAGTCGCGGCGGATATAACGATAAAGCACAGATGCTAATGTCATACATAAAAGATAATGATATTAATACATGTCTTGCTGAAGAGTACTATATAGAAGGTAAAGGAAGTATTAGCGGTACATATTGCAAATCGGCATGCCCTCTTATTTTATTAATGGGCAAAGAAAGATTTCATATTGGTAATGAAATTACTATTGGTATTCATCATTCAGGTAAAGTCCTTGATTTTTGTTTTACATGTATTTTTTACGATAGTGGAGGTGAAGGTTTTATGTCCTTCTTTAGCGATGAAAGTCATATAAAACTTTTCGAAAGAAGCCGTAAAACACCGTTAAAAAATATGGATTTTCTGCAACGGGATGAGTGGAAGGAATATAATATTTTCACAAACGGTTAGTGTTCGCGTGTAGTAAGTAGCATTAAATAAACTTAAAACAATACTCTTTTTTAAAAGCGATGTTTACTTACCTCCGTTATTTAGTGCTTGCTATGGACGTTATATCAAATTTTTCTATCGGTCGAGGCTGTCCTTTAGGAAAATTACCATAAGAAATAGTTTTTATGGCTACTATTTGATATTCATATGTCGGTGGCTCAGATATAGACGGAAGTTAGTTATATAGAACAATCAGTTTAAGTTACGGGTATTGACGCATGATATGCACCTATACTTCAGAAGTATAGCCATGCATTACACGCTCCTAATAAGGGAGCTATTTTATCTATTGGATGGATTGAATTTTTATGACTTTCTATAAGTATACAACCACAACGACTGCTGAAATTGTTCTAAAAAACCAATCGTTACGCTGGTCAAGCCCTTTACTCTTTAACGATATTGAAGAGTGTCAGTTTACACCGTTCACTGAAGAGCAATATTTGAAAGCATTTAGTTCGTACATAAAAATTGTCGAGTTATGCGCGAAGGGCTGTTTGGTGTTAGATACTCGCCGATTTAGCTATGAGGCATTGATGCTAATTGAGCTTTTTAAAAGGTGTACTGAAAGAGGAGAGACTGCTCCGATTTTATCTGATTTTTTTCTAAAAAATCATAGGCATATTCACCACGAGTATATAAACAAAGGTTTATTGAATTGCTTTCGAATTCTATGTGTTACAACTGAGTATGATAACAATCTCATGTGGGCTTATTATGCTGATCAGCATTATGGATGTGTAATTGAACTTGAAAGTGTTTACAAAGAAAAGCCCTATTTATTAAGGGAAAGTCCTGTTAGATATCATGATAATATAGCCCCGCTTTCTAATCCGTTAGATATGTTCTTATATGGAGAAACGCCGGAAATAAAAGAACTAATGATAAAAGATATCATTTTTTCAAAGCGAAGCAATTGGCTTCATGAGAAGGAGTATAGGTTCATGTTCTGCGAAAATTATGGTCAGATATCTTCACAGCTTGATTTACGCACGAACAAGTTTGAAGTATCGACTAAATATCAATCTGAGTCTTCATACACAGATGTTCCAATTACTAAAGAAAGTGTTAAATCAGTCACTTTTGGTGCAAGAACACCGCATAATGAGATTGAGAAAATTATAAACGTGGTTTCTTCTGAAGGTTATGACTGTAAGTTTTATCAAATGAAGCTTGAAAGTGGTACTGTTGAGAGAAAATTATTGGTCGTTGAAACTAACTGTTCTTAAACATCATTGAAGGTTAAAATAGTAACTTACAGTTTACTGTTTTCGTACCTCGAATATTTACTCAACTATATACTTCAGCTTATGTGAGAGTGAAAATAGTCCTTTAATACCTCTCTCAAATTTAATTGGATCTGATACTGCCAATTAAGCTTATCCCCCCAGTACTTTATATTAAAGAGCCAAATAACTTTTTAGTTTAGCTAGAGCGTCGATCTTCAGATGGGTATAGTATCGTACTTTTGATTATGGATAGAAACGTACTTTTGATACGGGGTATCGTACTTTTAATCCTTAAACTATCGTACCTTTGATCATTTACTATCGTACCTTTAATACTATTTTATCGTACCTTTGGTTACCAAAATTGGTTCTAAGTTTTTGGTCTAAAATGATTTTTATGCACTAATCTTTAAACGTAATTAAATAAATAAAAGAAACCGATTTTTCACATTCTTTTAGCGAGTTTTAGCCAGTGGGCAATTAGCTGTAATTAAATAGTCTTCACTAAATGCCCTCAGTGAATGTGCTGTAATTAACTTAATAAAGTACTCATCAGCTCAACTTTTTGTTCCTTAGTTAAGCTTGCTAACAGGCTCTTCATTTCACTCATTTTATTTTCAGGCTCTTGTTCAATCAAACCGGCATATTTGGCAATTGTTTCGGTTACCTTTTCTGCTGGCTCTTTAAGCTCCTCAGCGGTTAAAATTAAATAGCCAGCAGTTACGTCGCTTTTATCTGTAATATGGTTTAGGAGGCGTTTCAGGAGGTATCCTGATACTCCGCTGCTTTCAGCCATTGATGTAAATGTGCGCCGTAAATCATGCGAAGTGATTTTTACTCCTGCAATTTGGCATACATGTTTCAACGTCTTTTTAGGATCAGTTAGATAGCCCTTTTTACTATCTGTCCCAAATACATAGTCAGATACCTTATATTCTTTTCGTCGATTAAATATCTCAGCTAATCGATCTGTAATAGGGAACTCGACGTCTAAGCCATTTTTTGTATCTTCTAAAATGAATATCCTATCTTCAAGGTGTACTTGTGACCAAGGGAGTTGCAGTAGCTCAGACCTTCTCAGGCCTGAAAAGGTTAAAAATTCTAGGTAATCACAAAAACCAACGCGAGTATTTTGACGATATTTAGCAGCTTCATTTCTAACTTCATATAATGCATCTACAAAAGGTTTTAGCTGTGAACGGCGCAGCCGTGTTGTTTTGCGTTTTATATTATTCCAACTACGTTTTTCAGAAAGAGCAGCTACAGGGTTTTCTGGAAATAGTGAGCGACCTTCTGAAGACTTGTATTCAGCCTTTGCAAAGTTAAACAAAGCACGCAGTAGGCGCATGGTACAGTTTGCTTGAGCTGGGCTTCTTGAGGTTATTTCTCGTTGGCGCTTTAAAATCATTGTTTGATTAATATCGGCTAGCCGCTTGTTATGCCAATCTGGTAAATAGCAGTTTATTTTTTGGTGGTAACCTCTTTCAGTTATAGGCTTGAGATCTCTAGATTCGATGTATGAATCAAAAGTTTCTTTCAGAGTAATCGAAGCCGCTCTAAATTGGCGCTTAAGGTCATTAGGATTAATACCCTCAGCTATATCTGCCATTACCTTCCTAGCCATTCGCCTTGCATCATCGAGTGCAATTGATGGAAAGTAACCAAGGGTGACATTAATAGGAGTATCTCTCCCAGGTATCTTTTTATAAACTCTAAATGATTTTTTACCAGCTACGCTCACATCTAAAATGAGTCCTGACAATAGACTGTCATAATAGCGAGTACGTTTTCCGTTTGCTTCAATCTTTTCAAGCGACAATTCTGTGAAGCGAAATTTTGTGTCTGACATATGGTGCTACCTCTGTGCTACTTTGAACGTAAAATTTAACGTTTTGAAATACATAATGATTTATGCATCAGAGGTATGGGTTATTCAATAACCCTATGATATAGCTATGAAAATTAGTAAATAGTTATATCAAAAAGTAACTTGTAGTAAGTCCTTGTTTTGCAACTCATAATCGTTAGGTCCCCAGTTCGAGTCTGGGAGGGGCCACCACTTTTACAAATTTCCCAAGTAAATATCTATCCAAATTATTTAAAGCTACATTAATTTAATATTGTGTAATTTTTATTCTTTAGTTACCCCTAAGAATAAACGTAATCTAAATAAAGTTAATCCATAGATTAAGCTAAGCTTTCTTAAATTTGGAATAGTGCGAATGCACTATTAAATTCCAGCGTTAGATCAGATGCTTTGCTTTATAAGTGACAGTGATCAGCATTTAATGTCAGAAGACAAAAAAGCCCCTATTGGGGCTTTTTACTTACTAGTGTTTACTTTTATTGCTCAAAGCTACAAGAGTTAACTAATTTTTACGGTATATCTCATGCTCAATATCGTAAATATTTACGCTTAGACTGTCTGATGCTCTGCAATATGTTTTTAAACATGAAAGTAGCAGTTCGCTTAACATTTGTTTTTGCTCAATTGAGCGTCCTGCCAAAATATGTACCGCGATATGTATAAACCCTGATTTTCCTGCGCCAAGTTGATATTGCTGATAAGCAATAGCACGTGTTTTTATGGTTTCTAATTCAAACAAGTTACTTTCGAAAGCGGTTGTATGAATTTTTTCTACCAGTACTTGAGGTAAAACGGGGAGGTCTTCTGAGTGTTCAATAATAATGTGCGGCATTTAGGCGTTTCCTATTATGAGTTACTGCATGAGCGAGAGGTAATTGTATCAAATACAAGAGGGGTCACTAAACCCTGAGCTATCTAAAATCTTTACTTTAAACTAATTTAGTCGTATTTATTTTTGATGTTAGTATAAAAACAAACAGGTGAACCTTCGCTTAGTAACTTATCTACTAAGTTACCTATATATTGATTAAGGATAAGTATGAAATTACCACAAAAATTTAAACGTTTAGCTTTACTTGCAGGTGCAATTGTTACGTTAAGTGCTTGCTCTGACGATGTTGCTTCGGTAAGCCTTGGGTTATTTACAACTAAAGATGTTGTGGTGAATTCGCAGCAAGATCCTATTGTTGAGGGCGTTACTTGTCATATTAGTCATATAGAGGCTAATTTAGATTTTTCAGATCCCTCTGATATGTCTATAGCGTGTCGTCAAACGGGGCCAATTACAGCGCAGCAGCTACAAAAAATAGACCGTAGCAAATCGGGCGAAGTGATCTTTAAATCATCTAAAAGTATATTATTTAAATCACTAAAAGTACGTCGTATTTACGATGCTGAAAATCGTACTTTATTGTACTTATCGTACTCAACTAAAGAGTCCAGTGGAAGCCACCACCATGCGCTATCAACAGTGCCGCTATACAATACTCAAGCGTGGGACTGGGCGCTTACACAAAAAGACTAAGTTAGCACCTACGTAAGCACCTAAACTAAAACCTAAAAGAGCACACTATGTTAGCTTTATTTAAATCAAAGCCATTATTAGAGCAGCAAGAACAGCAATGGCTTATTGATACATTTATTTGGGCTGTAGAAAACTTTGATGCTGAGTTTTTTACAAAGCACACTCAAATAATACTGCCAACGGCCACTTTTTTCCCTGATTCGGTATCGAGCATTGAAGAAATGGCGAGTAATGTTTTTAACCGCGTTACTAATTACGCGGGTATGAACGCATGGCCTATCCAACTAGTTGCACCGCAGCAATTACAACCGCAAGTTTTTCCACACTTTGAATTTAGCAATGAAATACGTGGCGAAGGCAGCCATCTAATTGTGCCGCCAAGCCATACGATTAATATTTCTTTTAATCCTAACCAGATTAATCAGCCACAAGATTTAGTGGCTAGTTATGCAGGTACTCTGGCCACCATACTTATTCATCACGTTGGGGTGTTACCGCCAGGTGGTAGGGAGTATTTACCACAAGCTGCTGATGCACTTGCTTGTTTTTTAGGGTTTGGTGTGATGATGAGTAATACGGTGTATCAGTTTAAAGGCGGGTGTGGCTCTTGCTATAACCCATACGCTAACCGTGAAGCTAAGTTAAGTGAAACGCATACGGTATTTATGCATGCCCTAATTAGTTACTTTAAAAACGATAAAGTGTCTAAAAAGCATTTAAAGCCGCATTTACGTGGCCAGTTTAAAAAAGCACAAAAAGAAATTAAAGCATTGGTAAATAACTCGGCCAACCCGCTGTTATTAGCTTATTCGCCAAACTAGCAAGGATCTGCGTGGAATACTTAGATGAATTTTTACTGATTGTTATTGCTCATTTTTTTGCAGTAGCAAGCCCAGGGCCTGACTTTGCCGTAGTACTTAAGCAAAGTGTGCAACAAGGAAGGCGCAATGCATTGTGGACAAGCGCAGGTGTTGGCGCTGCTATTTTACTGCACGTTGCCTATTGTGTTTTAGGTGTTGCGCTTATTTTAACGCAATCGCCTAGTTTATTTATGGCGCTCAAGTACCTTGCTGGTGCATATTTAGCTTACTTAGGCGTACAAGCTCTTAGAGCTGCAAAACCGCCTGCAAGTAATGAAGGCGAGGCTGTAAAAGATGTTGAAAACAAAACCGTTCAAGAGGAACCCGTTTGGGTGGCTTTTAGGCGCGGCTTTTTCACCAATGCATTAAACCCAAAAGCCACGTTATTTTTTATGTCGTTATTTACACTCGTGATTAGCCCAACAACACCTACTAGCATACAGGTCGGCTACGGCGTGTATATGGCATTGGCTACTTGGGCGTGGTTTTCAATGCTTTCAATGATGCTTTCTCGAGATAATGTAAGGGGCTTTTTCCAACAACGCGGTTATTGGTTTGACCGTGGAATTGGCATTATTTTAATTGCACTTGCAGTACGTGTTGTTATTTAACTTATTCAAAAAGCGCAGGAGATAAAAATGCCGCTATATAATTTCTCGTTTGGTTCTAATATGTCATCTAATCGTTTGTTAGCGCGCTTGCCCAATGTAAAGCGTGTAGGAACTGCGGTACTTAAAGGCTACGAGCTTACTTTTGATATGCTATTTAAAGATGGCTCAGGTAAATGCAGTATTTGTCCAAGCGATAAAGAAGATGCATTGGTTTACGGCGTTATTTATGAGCTCAATGAAGAAGAAAAAGCTATTTTAGATGGTATTGAGGGCGTAGGTTACGATTGTGTAGATATAGCCCCGACGCTTTTAACGGGTGAGACTGTAGCCGCACATTGTTATATAGCTAATACCCATGACAGCGATGTACTGCCATATGATTGGTACATAAAACACGTTCATCGCGGTTCACTTGAAGCGGGCGTACCAAAAGAATACAGTGATGCCATATTAAATCGCGCACAAAAAAGCGACACCAATCAAGAGCGCGCAGCAATTGAATTTGCAGTTCATCAAAAATAATAAAATAGGATTGATATGAAATTAACCAAACTTGCCGCAATTGCACTATTAGCAGGCACTACGTTTAGCAGCTGGGCACAAGTTGATACCAACAAAGTTGACGATGTAATTAAAGCGTCAATGGCACGTTTTGACGTACCCGGGATGGCAGTTGCCATTGTTGAAAACGATAAAGTAATATTTGCTAAAGGCTTTGGTGTAACTAATCTCGATACCAACAAAAAAGTAAACAAAGACACTTTATTTGGTATTGCTTCAAACACAAAAGCATTCACTACTGCGGCACTGGCAAAGTTGGTTGATGAAGGTAAATTAAGCTGGGATGACCGCGTAATTGATCATTTACCCGAGTTTAGATTGTACGATTCGTACGTAACACGCGAAATGCGTATTCGTGACTTATTAAGTCATCGCAGTGGGCTTGGGCTTGGGCAAGGAGATTTAATGATTTGGCCAAGTACCGATAAATCAGTTGATGAAATTTTAGCGGGATTACAGTATTTAAAACCAGCGAGCAGCTTTCGTAGTAAGTACGCTTATAACAACTTGATGTTTGTTACTGCTGGTGAAGTGGTTGCACGTGTGTCGGGTATGAGCTGGAACGATTACATCGAAAAAAATATATTACAGCCGCTGCACATGGATAACTCACGCGCGGGCTTTTCACGTATTCCTAAAAGTAATAAAAACTGGGCGACAGGTCATATCCCTATGGATGGCACGCTTCATCCATTTTTTGTGAACTACCTTGAGGACTTTAGAGGCGCAGGCGCTATTGCTTCAAGTGTAAGCGATATGAGTCAATGGCTACGTACGCAATTAGCAGGCGGTAAAATGCCAAGTGGCGAGCAGCTATTTAGTGAAAAGCAACAAGCGCAAATGTGGCACCCACATATTACATCTATGGCGTCTAAAAGTGCGTTTGAATCGTATCATCAGCAGTTTAGGGGTTATGGGTTAGGCTGGAGTATTGAAGACTACCACGGCTTTAAAAAGCTAGGTCACGGCGGTGGTATTTTGGGAATGGTATCGCAAGTTACTTTATTGCCTGAGAAAAACCTCGGTATTGTTATTTTATCTAATCAACAAGCTTTTGGTGCACTTTCGGCAGTAACCCATGAAGTGCTTGAAGATGCACTTGAACTTGAAGATAAAGACTGGGTAGAAGATTTAGCTAAAAGTCATTTTGAAGGCAAGCAACAAGCGTATGCTAATGCAAAACCAGAAGCCCCCGCTGACTACCAACCACAATTACCAAATATTAATTACACCGGAACATTGCACGATGACTGGTACGGCGATGTAATTATTGAGCAGTTAGATGGTAAATTACGCATTGATTTTACCCACACTAAACGCTTGAAAGGCACTCTTGAGCATTACACTGGCAATACATTTATTGTTAAGTGGGATGAAAAATTACTAGAAGCAGATGCGTTTATTCGTTTTGAAATGAGCTCACAAAACCGTGTAAACAGTGCCAAAATGCGCGCGGTATCAACACAAGTGACCGACTTTAGCTTTGACTTTAGAAACCTACATTTAAAAGCAAAATAGCTAATATTGATATAAACCAAAGTCGCAAAGCCACCCATCGGTGGCTTTGCTATATTAAGTTTTTACACCTTGTAAGGGACTTTTTATGCGTACCGCTGTTATTTCTCATCCTCATTGCCGTAAGCATAAAATGATAGGCGACCACCCCGAGTGCCCAGAGCGTCTAGATGCCATAACCGATAGATTACTTGCCAGCGGCGTAGATGTTGGCTTAACACACCTACAAGCACCCAAGGCCGAGCGTGAGCATTATTTACTTGCTCACGATGAAGCTTTACTTAAACACGTAGAAAATACGCTACCAACAGAAGGGCTCGCTAATTTAGATGGCGATACGTGGCTGTGCCCCGATTCGTTTAAAGCGATTGAGCGGGCAGTAGGTGCAGGATTGTTAGCGGTTGATGAAATACTTGCCGATAAACTCGATGCTGCTTTTTGCTCAGTACGCCCGCCAGGGCATCACGCTAATAAAAACTCATCATCTGGGTTTTGTGTGTTTAATAACTTAGCTATTGCTGTTAAGTACGCACAAAGCAAAGGGGTTAAGCGCATTGCTATTGCGGATTTTGATGTACACCACGGTAATGGCACGCAAGATATTTTTATTGATGACGAAAATGTACTGCTTTGTTCGTTATTTCAGTATCCGTTTTATCCAAATACAGCGGTTAAAAATAATAGCCATATAGTTAATTCACCTCTGCCAATTGCCAGTAATGGCGACGATTTAAAAGAGGTGTTTACTGGGCAATGGCTACCAAAATTAAAAGCGTTTAAACCTGAATTACTTTTTATAAGCGCAGGGTTCGATGCTCACCTAGAAGATGATATGGCAAGCTTAAAGTTTGTAGAGGATGACTATATTTGGCTTACCGAGCAACTATGTGGTGTTGCTAAAGAGGGCGGTTGTAAAGGGGTTATTTCGTATTTAGAAGGTGGCTATGCGCTATCAGCTTTAGGTCGCAGTGCTGTAGCGCATATAAAAGTGCTTACTGAGGTTTAAATAAAGAGAGTGTTTATAGCCCTAGTAAATCAAACGCCTGCGCAGTACTTAGGGTTTTGATTTTACCAAGGCAGCATTGCCCTTCATTTAATAAGTAAGCTGTAACAAGCTGTGCTAGTTGCTCGCCATTCAATTTAGGGCAAACAGTGCCTTGTAAATTAAGGTAGTCACCTTGCTTGTTAAGTACTCGCACATCGCTTAGCTCACTTTGCGTAACGCTGTGCAAGCACTCTTGTTGCTCTTGTTGGTTATGGGCTATCTCAAGCTCATTATAAATAACCAATAATTGTGGGTAGCTGTTTAACATGGCCCGTTAGCCTACGGTTACTTCATAAGACGTAAATTTACGTATATTAATAACGCCTTTTTCAAAGATTAAGTACTGACCTTTAATACCTTGTAAAACACCACTTACAACAGGGTCTTTATCAAAGTTAAATGAGCTGATTTTTGTTGGGTATTCGGTTACTGGAAAGTTTAAATCAACCACATCTTCATCAAGTTGCTCTATTGCTGTTGCGCCAAATAATTCACTGAGCTCGTTTAGCTTTTCACTAATTTGTGGGATCAGCTCGGCTGCCGCTGCTTTTAAGTCAATTGCGTCGTTTTGACCTTTTAGCATATTGCGCCAATTAGTTTTGTCGGCAATAAATTCAGCCAATGCAACTTCTACTAAACCAGATTGCAGGCGAGTTTGCACTTTAAAAATAGGTAATGCCTGAGTGGCGCCTTGATCAACCCAGCGAGTCGGTATTTGTGTGTGGCGGGTAATACCTACCTTTAAACCTGAGGTGTTAGCGAGATACACATAGTGTGGGATCATGCAGTTTTCTTCGCCCCACTGCGGCTCTCGGCAAGTGCCTTGATCGTAGTGGCAGGTTTCTGGTTTCATTATGCACATATCGCAACTAGCAAGCTTGCGCATACATACAAAACAGTGACCTTGAGAATAGCTTTTTTTGGTTTTTTTACCGCAGTTAGAACATAAAATAGTGCCACTAAAGGTAAGCGTAAGCTCCTTACCTATAAATGCATTTAAGTCTACTAAGTGTTCACCTACAGGTAAGTGATATTGTACTGGTTCGGTTAAGCTCGATTTTAGTTTACGCAGTGTGCCTTGCATCTTTACTTGGCCCCTAAAGATGTTAAAAAGAGGAGTCTAACATTTTTAAGCTATATTGGCTTTTTAAGAAGTGTAAATAGTCGGTGTAAGGCAGTGCTTTTGCGTATAAATAACCTTGGGCGGAATCAGCGTTCATATCTTTGAGCAAGTGATGGATTTCTTGGGTTTCTACCCCCTCAATTGTTATTGATAAATTGAGGTTATGCGCCATATCAATGGCTGTTTGTACAATAACTTGGTGAGTTGGGTTATTAGGCAAATCAAAAACAAATGACTTATCTATTTTAAGCTCACTAAAGTGATAATTAACTAAGTAGCTAAGTGACGCGTAGCCTGTCCCAAAGTCATCCAGTACCACTTTAATACCTAATGCGGTTAACTCATCAACTAACTTTATAAGTGCATCTTGACTATCTACGAAGGCCGATTCGGTTAGTTCAAATTTAAGTAAGTGTGCCGGCACTTGGTATTTAATTAAAATATTTTCTACTTTTTCGGCTAAATTATTTATGGTTAAGTTTTTAGCACTTAAATTTACGCTAATTGTGTGCTCGTTATAGCCATTTTTAGTAAGCTCAACTATGTCTTTACAAGCTTGCTCTATTACCCACAGTGTTAGCTCGTTAATAATACCTGTGTGTTCAGCAAGTATTATTAGCTCTTCAATTGATAAGTTGCTGTAAGTTGGGTCGGGCCAACGTAATAAAGCTTCAGCACCACTTACGTGGTTACTTAATAAGTTTATTTGAGGTTGGTAATAAAGCGCCAGTTGATTTGTTTTGATTGCTTGTTGCAGCTTAGCGGCTAGAGCAACGTCCATCATCAGATTATTACCGTTTGACGATGACCCAACTTGATTAACGCTACCTTTTGCTTTTTTAAGCGCTAAATAACCACGCTTTAACCAATATTCAAAGTCGTTAGTCTTGCCTGCACTACTAATACCTATACTGTAACTAAGCTGCAGGTTTAGCCCTTTAATTTCATATTGTTTTGGTAGGCTACTAATTATTTTAGTCAGTAGTGCTTCTAGCATTTCTTGGTTTTGTGTTTTTGTAGAAATACAGGCAAATACACCACTGCTTAAATCGGCTAAGCGAGGACTGGTGTTTAAATCTGTTTCGAGGTTTGTAAATTCACGTTCATGGCTGAGTTCTAATTCAAGCTCTTTGGCTATATGCTTTATAAGTGTGTAGCCCTGAGAAGAGGTAATAATCGTATTGAGTGAATTAAAGTGACGTATTTTTATTAAACACAAAGTTGTTGAGCGATTTTGGCTCTGTAGTGCCATAAATGCTTGTTTTAGCTTGGAGCTATTAAGTAATCGTGTTTGTTGTGTATGCGTGGCATGGTAAAGCGCACGTTCTCGCTGATACCTTACCCTGTCTGCTAATGCCATCGCCATTAAAATAACTTCGCACAAAATAGCGACTAAAAAGGCATGGCGGGTTGCAAAGGTATACGGTAAAACACCAGTGAGTTCCATAGGTTGAATTGCCGCACCAAAAATTAGCGGTATCCATGATAAAACATAAAACTTAGCCCACCTAAAACCACTGCGTAACTTGTTATATATTAAAATAATACAAGTAATATAAAGCAGTACCATTACACCAAAAAATATAGGAGCCGCTATATTTTCAGGAATAAACAAGCTACATACAGCAAGAGTAAACATAAGCCAAAGTAGAGCTATACTCATTTTGTAACGCCAACATTTATCTTTATGATAGCGCAAAAACATGGTGCAAAAAGCAAGGGTGAAAAAGGCGACCCCATAATTACTAAACACAATTTGTTCGTGAATAAAGAGCTGCCATTGCTTAGGCCATAAATAAAAACCAAAGCCCAGTACTGCACCCATTAGTGTAATAGCGCTGACGATGTAGCCAATATAAATTAAATAAACACGGTCTTTTATACCAAAATAAAGCACCAAGTTGTAAAGCGCAGCCATCAATAGCACGCCTACAAAAATACCCCAGATCCCAGTTTGAGAGCGCACTAAGTCAATAAACTCTTTATCACGATACAAGTTTACAGGTGTTTTACTTATGCCTATTGTGTCTATTTTTATTACTAGGCGTTGTGATGATTTTCTTTCTACTAAAAAGCGAATATGCGGTACGCTGTATTCAAACAAAGAGAGGGCTTCTTCTTTATCGCCGAGTTTGTATGTTTCAATTAGTTTGTTATTTTTATCGAGGCGATAAACCGTAAGGTGATCGACCATAGGGTTGTCAAAATGTGCTACAACATTTTGCTTGTTAAGACTTTTATTTTCTAAATCAAGAAACAACCAATAATTTTGTTGGCTAAAGCTCCATGGAACATCTGAAAATGGTTGATGAGTAAGTAATTCAGGTTGGTTAATGATTGTATCGAATTTTTTAGTTTTGGTTTCGTCAATATAGTAGGCGTAATCGAGGTACATTGGAGCCGTTTTATCAATTGTATATCGTGTAGGCACGACTAAGTTTGATGCCAATGTACTGATTATAAAAAATATAAAAATCAGTATGGCAACAGCAATTGCATGGTAACGTAAAGTTCTTAGTTCCAACGTTAATTTACTTTTAAAAAACCTTTTAATTAGTGTAGCACTAAAAAAGCGCAGGGAAACTGCGCTTTTTAGTTAAATTAATTGGTTAGACCAATGAATAGGTATTATAGGCTATTGCTCGCGTGCAATAGCACGGTAAGCTATATCTGTACGATATTCCATACCATCCCAGCTAATTTGTTTAACAAGCTCATAGGCGCGTTGCTGCGCTTGCGTAACAGTGTTACCAAGTGCTGTTGCGCATAATACGCGACCGCCTGCGGTTACAACGTCATTGCCACTTTGTTTAGTACCCGCATGAAACACTTTTTCATCTGCAGGGTAATCCACTTTTAGCCCCGAAATAGCGTCACCTTTAGGGTAATCACCAGGGTAGCCTTTAGCGGCAAGTACAACACCAACGGCTGCGCGTGGGTCAAACTCAATTGTTGTTTTATCAAGTTCTACACGGTTAGCAGCTTCAATCAATTCAACCAAATCTGATTGCAAACGTAGCATCATTGGTTGAGTTTCAGGATCGCCAAAGCGACAATTGTACTCAATTACTTTAGGGGTGCCTGTTTCGTCAATCATTAAACCTGCATATAAAAAGCCGGTGTACGGATGGCCTTCGCTTGCCATGCCTTCTACCGTAGGGTAGATCACTTCGTTCATAATACGCTGGTGGATTTCATCAGTAACAACTGGCGCAGGTGAGTATGCACCCATGCCACCCGTGTTAGGACCCGCATCGCCATTGTAAGCGCGTTTATGATCTTGGCTTGTTGCAAATGGTAATACGTTTTTACCATCAACCATTACAATGAAAGACGCTTCTTCACCGTCTAAAAACTCTTCAATAACAACACGACTTCCCGCATCGCCAAAAGCATTACCCGCAAGCATATCGCGAATAGCTTCTTCGGCATCGGCCTCCGTCATGGCTACAATTACGCCTTTACCCGCAGCCAAACCATCTGCTTTTACAACAATTGGCGCGCCTTTCTCTTTTAAATAAGCAAGGGCAGGCTCAATTTGTTCAAACGTTTGGTAGTCGCCCGTTGGGATTTTATGACGTGCTAAAAAGTCTTTAGTAAACGATTTCGAACCTTCAAGCTGAGCTGCGCCCGCCGTTGGTCCAAAAATAGCCATGTTATGTTCACGAAACTTATCAACAACACCCAGTACTAACGGTATTTCTGGACCTACAATAGTAAGCTCTACCTTATTTTGCTGTGCAAAACTAAGTAAACCATCTAAGTCGTCAACGTTTATTGCTACGTTTTCAAGTTTTGGTTCAAGTGCAGTACCTGCATTACCAGGGGCTACAAATACAGTATTTACTTTGGTGTTTTGAGCGGCTTTAAACGCAAGTGCGTGTTCGCGGCCGCCGCTGCCAATGACTAAAACATTCATGGCGAAAATTCCTATTTAAAGCGGTTTCTTAAATTTCAGCGTCATGCGGTCGCTTTCACCAATGGCTTTATATTTGTCAGCATCTTGTTCGCCGAGTCTTAAGCTTGGTGGTAGCGTCCATACACCTTTAGGGTGATCGGCTGTATCTTTTGGATTTGCATTTATTTCACTGCTTGCTACTAATTCAAACCCAGCTTGTTCAGCAAGGTCTACTACGTAGCTCTGCTTCATATAACCTGATGTTTTTTGATCTTCATCAGCACGCTCTTCAGCTAAACGGTGTTCAACTAAACCTAATGTACCGCCTGGTTTAAGGGCTTTATAAAAAGCTTGGAATGCACTTAGTGCACCGCTTTTATCTTTGCCCATATACCAGTTATGTACATTACGAAATGTTAAAACCATATCGGCACTGCCAGCTGGCGCAATATCTAAATGTGTTACAGGTGCAAACTCAGTAATTTTAACGCTACTAAAGCGCTCATCTTCTGCTACTTTTTGTTTAAAGCCTGCAAGAGAGCGTTGGTAGTAGCCAACTGATGAATCAGCAGGAAAGTGCGCGGCAAAATAAGTGCCTTGTTCTTTTAATGCTGGCGCTAAAATTTCACTATACCAACCACCACCGGGTGCAATTTCAACAACTGTCATGGTTGGTTTAAAGCCAAAAAATGCAAGTGTTTGAGCTGGGTGACGATATTCATCACGAGCGCTGTTTTTAGCACTGCGTTCGCTTGATTGAAGTGCATGTTCAAGGCTTGATTCGTGGTTATGGCTAAGCGCCATAGTCGATGTCATTGTTAGTGTGGCTACAAGTAGTGATTTTAGCGCAAATTTCATTGTTTGTTCCTTCACATTATAATTTCAAATAGGTTATTGAATAATCAGAATACGTGAATTTATAGCAAACAAAAAGGGTTAAACCAACGTTTAACCCTTTGTGTGATTAGTGGCGGAAATGGCGCATACCAGTTAGTACCATTGCCATGCCAGCTTCATCAGCAGCTGCAATCACTTCTTCATCACGCATTGAGCCACCAGGCTGAATTACCGCAGTAATGCCAGCGGCTGCGGCTGCGTCAATGCCATCACGGAATGGGAAGAATGCGTCAGACGCCATAACTGAACCTTTAACTTCAAGGTTTTCGTCGGCGGCTTTTATACCTGCAATTTTAGCTGAGTATACGCGGCTCATTTGGCCTGCGCCTACACCAATGGTCATACCGTCACGGGCATAAACAATTGCGTTTGATTTAACAAATTTAGCTACTTTCCAGCAAAACAGTAAATCTTTAAGTTCTTGCTCAGAAGGCTGGCGCTTAGAAACAACTTTTAAGTCGCCTTGCGTTACCATGCCTAAGTCGCGGTCTTGAACTAAAATACCGCCGTTAACGCGTTTAATATCTTGGCCAGCTGCTTTACCTGTCCACTGTCCACATTCTAATAGGCGCACGTTCTTTTTAGCTTCAACAATTTTTGCAGCGTCGCTCGAAATACTAGGTGCAATAATTACTTCAACAAACTGACGGTCAACAATTGCTTGTGCAGTTGCTGCATCTAGCTCTCGGTTAAAGGCAATAATGCCACCAAATGCTGATGTAGGGTCTGTTTTAAAAGCGCGCTCGTATGCTTGTAGAATATTGTCGCCAATTGAAACACCACACGGATTAGCATGTTTTACAATTACGCACGCAGGTACGTCAAATTCTTTAACACATTCAAGTGCTGCATCGGTATCTGCAATGTTGTTAAACGAAAGGGCCTTACCTTGCAATTGAGTTGCTGTTGCAACTGATGCTTCAGCAATGTCATTTTCAACATAAAAAGCAGCATCTTGATGTGAGTTTTCACCGTAACGCATATCTTGCTTTTTAGTGAACTGCATATTGATAGTACGTGGGAATTTAGTCTCTACAGCAGCTTCCTCGGTGTAATCAGGCACCATTTTACCGAAGTAGTTAGCAATCATGCCATCGTATTGTGCAGTGTGCTCGTAGGCGGCAATCGCTAAATCAAAACGTGTTTTGTACGTTGTTGAACCATTGTTGTTTTGCATTTCACTAATAACACGGTCGTAGTCGCTTGCGTTTACCACGATTGTTACATCTTTGTGGTTTTTAGCTGCTGCACGAACCATTGTAGGGCCGCCAATATCAATGTTTTCAATGGCATCTTCAAGGCTGCAGTTTTCTTGAGCGACTGTATTCGCAAAGGGGTATAAGTTAACTACAACTATGTCGATAGCAGAAATGTTGTTATCTGCCATTACGCTTTCATCTTGTCCGCGACGGGCTAATATGCCGCCGTGAATTTTTGGGTGAAGGGTTTTTACGCGACCATCCATGATTTCAGGGTGGCCTGTGTGATCTGATACTTCAGTCACTTTTATGGCGTTATCAGCAAGTAGTTTACATGTGCCGCCAGTTGATAAAATATCAACGCCTTGCGCTTCAAGTGCGCGGGCAAATTCAACAATACCGGTTTTATCAGACACACTTAATAGTGCGCGACGAATGGGACGATGAGTATCCATTGTAGTTTGATTTCCTCAGTTAATGAGCTAGCTTAGAAGCGGGCATTTTAACTGATTACTACTCAAAAAACGACTTATAAAGGCTCAATAAGCGTGAGCATTTTGCAATTTAGTTAATAAACTGTAGGCATAAAAAAAGCACCCTAAGGTGCTTTTTTTGCAAAATACCAGTTGTATTGGATTAGTAAGTAGTAATAACGATAGAAAAACAAGTCTATAACAAGGCAAAAATTTTGCAGTGTAGTTATCTACATAAAAAACTTTTAACGACGTTATGGGCTTGTTTAGCTCGTTAGAATACTTACGCTTTCAATATAATTGGTATTAGTTCATGCCGTATTTTTTAAGCTTTTTACGTAAAGTACCACGGTTGATACCTAGTAAAATTGCTGCACGAGTTTGGTTACCACGTGTATATGTCATTACTTCTTCAAGTAATGGCGCTTCTAGCTCTGAAAGAACAAGGTCGTAAACGTCTTGCACATCTTGACCGTTAAGCTGCTTTAAATAGTGGTGAACAGCTTTTTTTACTGCATCACGCAATGGCTGCGGTTTCTCGTGTGACTGAACATGAGGGTTAGTGATAAATGGAGAAGTCACGTTTTGTTCGAACATTATTAAGTCTCTTTCTTTCTTAGTTAGCTGCTAGTGTTTTAAAGTATTGCTCTAATGCGACGACCTGTGCCTGTGGGTTGTCGAGCGCATTAAATACTCGCCTAAACTGACCATCACTGTCATGGGTTTGCAAATACCAAGATACATGTTTGCGAGCAATTCGCGCTCCCATTGGCTCACCGTAAAACATATGGAGGTTTGTTAAATGCTCCATTAATATACTGCGCACCTCTGCAATAGCAGGTGGCTGTAAATGTTCCCCAGTTCGCAAATAGTGGTCTATCTCCCTAAATATCCAAGGGCGACCTTGGGCGGCTCGGCCAATCATAATGGCATCTGCACCCGTATAGTCTAAAACCTGTTTTGCTTTTTCTGGTGATGTAATATCACCATTGGCAACTACAGGAATCGACACTGAACGTTTTATATCCCTAATCGTGGCGTACTCAGCCTCACCTTTGTACATACATGCGCGCGTACGCCCATGTACAGCAAGTGATGCAATGCCATAACGTTCAGCTATTCTCGCAATCTCTACACCATTACGGTTATCCGGATCCCATCCTGTACGGATTTTAAGTGTCACAGGTATATCAACAGCATTAACAACTGCATCAATAATCTCTTCCACAAGTTCAGGAAACTGTAATAAGGCAGAGCCTGCGAGTTTCTTGTTCACTTTTTTTGCTGGGCACCCCATATTGATATCTATGATCTGTGCACCATTAGCAACATTGAATTGTGCGGCCTGCGCCATAAGCTCAGGATCTGCTCCTGCAATTTGCACCGCGCGTATACCCGACTCACCGCTGTGATCCATACGGTTCATCGACTTTTCTGTTTTCCAAACCTTAGGATTTGACGATAGCATTTCAGACACAGCTAAGCCCGCACCTAAGCGTCGACAAAGTTGTCTGAATGGTCTGTCTGTAATGCCTGCCATTGGCGCGACAATTACATTATTCTCAAGTTGGTATTTACCGATACGCACTATATTCAATAGGCCTCTTTTCAAGGGGCGCTAAGTTTACGGTTTTTTTCACAAAAATCAAAGGCTATAAATTGAACAAAAGTAACTTTTTTTTGCCCTTTTCGTATTGACATTTGATAACCACATGACAAGTAGGTTGATTTGTTTGAAATTCATACAGATTTTATTTTTTACAAGATAACTAGAAAATTTTTTGATATGTAAAAAAATAGTAAAGCCTGTTAAATACAGGCTTTACATGCATGTTTTGAGTTAATGCTCTAGATTTGATTGTTCGATTTATTACGCTTTTTTAGTGCCACTTACTCGAGTCCAATCACCTTCAACGGCAATGTCATCTAGTTCAATGAACGGTGCATAAATGTCAGCAACCGATTGCGCTTGTTCTTCTAAAATACCCGACATGGCAATTTTACCACCTGGCTTTAATAACCCTAAAATCACACTATGTAATTCGCGAAGTGGCTGGGCTAAAATATTGGCCACTACTATATCTGCACTAAATTCAGGTTGGTTTTCTGGAAGGTATACTTCAAGTTTGTCTGCAACACCATTTCGGTTCGCGTTATCAAGGCTTGCTTCAAGCGCTTGAGGGTCAATATCTATCCCAATCATACGCTCTGCACCTAGTTTTATAGCTGCAATACCTAAAATGCCTGAGCCACAACCAAAATCAACAACCGTTTTACCCGTCAGATCTTGGCTTTCTAACCATTTAAGGCACAAGGCCGTTGTTGCATGCGTACCCGTGCCAAAAGCAAGGCCAGGGTCTAGCAATACATTTACAGCATCAGGGTCAGGAATGTCGCGCCAGCTTGGGCAAATCCATAGTTTTTCGCCAAATTGAATAGGGTGGAAGTTATCCATCCATTCACGTTCCCAGTCTTTATCTTCAAGTTGCTCGATTTTGTATACTAAATTGTCTTTTAGCTCATCATGGCGCTTCAATAACGCAACGACTGCGTTCATATCATGATTAGCTTCGAACAGGCCAATAACTGTGGTATCAGCCCAGAACACAACGGTGCCAATTTTAGGCTCGTAGATAGGGGTGTCTTTTGCGTCAATAAAGGTTACTGAAGCGCTACCCGCTTCCATTAATAGATCGCTTACGGCATCAGCTGTTGCAGCATTGGCATTAATACGAATTTGGATCCAAGCCATGGTTATTTCCTTCAAATAGAAAAAAGGCCGCTATAGCGGCCTTTTTAGTTTATATAGTAGCGCTAAAATTATTTAGCGTCTAAAAAGCTTTTCAGTAAATCTGAGCGAGAAGGGTGGCGTAATTTACGCAGCGCTTTCGCTTCTATTTGACGAATACGCTCACGTGTTACGTCAAACTGTTTACCTACTTCTTCTAAGGTGTGGTCGGTATTCATATCAATACCAAAACGCATACGTAGTACTTTAGCTTCACGAGCTGTTAAGCCTGCAAGTACATCGTTAGTTGCGCCACGAAGAGATTCCATTGTTGCCGAATCGATTGGCGAATCAATAGTTGTATCTTCGATAAAGTCACCTAAGTGAGAATCTTCATCATCACCGATTGGTGTTTCCATTGAAATTGGCTCTTTAGCAATCTTAAGTACCTTACGGATTTTATCCTCAGGCATCATCATGCGTTCTGCTAATTCTTCTGGATTTGGCTCACGACCCATTTCTTGTAACATTTGACGAGAGATACGGTTAAGTTTATTAATCGTTTCAATCATATGCACAGGGATACGGATTGTTCTTGCTTGGTCAGCAATAGAGCGTGTGATTGCTTGACGTATCCACCACGTAGCATAAGTAGAGAACTTATAACCACGGCGATATTCAAACTTATCAACCGCTTTCATCAGACCAATGTTACCTTCTTGGATTAAATCTAAGAATTGTAAGCCACGGTTTGTGTATTTTTTAGCAATTGAGATTACAAGACGTAAGTTAGCTTCAACCATTTCTTTTTTCGCACGGCGTGCTTTCGCTTCACCTATGCTCATTCGACGGTTGATGTCTTTAATACGCTCAATGCTTAAACCTGTTGTTTGTTCAATAACAGATAATTTATTAATGCTACGAATGATTTCTGGCTTAACTTCTTCAAGTTTAGCTGAATACTTTTCGTTACCTGAAATTTCTAAATCAACCCAAGAAGCGTCAGTTTCGTTATTAGCAAAATGCTTAACGAATGTTTTCTTTGGTAATTTAGCAATTTGAACAGCTTGCTTCATGATTAGGCGTTCTTGAACACGAACACGATCCATCATTTCACGCATGTTATTTACCATGCGGTCAAACTGTTTAGGTATTAATTTAAATGTTCTGAAAAGCTCACCAATTTCAAAAATGGCTGCTTGTGATTCAGGATGCGAACGACCTTTAGCTTCAAACGTATCACGTGCTTTATTATATAAATCACGTAAATTTTCAAAATGAATACGAGCTTCTTCAGGATCTGGCCCTGTGTCTATCTCTTCTTCATCTTCATCATCGCTATCAGCATCATCTTTGTCATCTTTATCGTCGTCCTCAAGTTGCTTAGCACTTAATTCTGAACCGATGTTAGTTGCTGAAATTGGCGCTGTATCTTCATTAGGATCGATAAAGCCAACGATAATATCGCTTAAACGCATTTCTTCAGCTTCAAACTTATCCCACTGCTCTAGTAGGTAAGTGATTGCTTCAGGGTACTCTGCAACAGAAATCTGTACTTGATTAATGCCTTCTTCAATACGTTTAGCGATTACAATTTCGCCTTCACGTGTAAGAAGTTCAACAGTACCCATTTCGCGCATGTACATGCGAACTGGATCCGTTGTACGGCCGATTTCTTTTTCTACAGTCGCAAGGGCTGCAGCGGCAGCTTCAGCTGCGTCTTCGTCTGTCGTTGTTTCTTGCATCATTAATTCATCAGCATCAGGCGCGTTTTCGCTAACCTTGATACCCATGTCATTAATCATGCTTATGATATCTTCTACTTGATCTGAGTCTATAATGTCTTGTGGAAGGTGATCATTTACTTCTGCAAAAGTTAAGTAGCCTTGCTCTTTACCTTTCTGAATCAGAAGTTTTAATTGTGACTGAGGAGTTGGATCCATAGAGATTGTTTCTTCCACTCTGATAAGTTGATACAACAGGCGCCATCATGTAGTTTGCATTAAAGCTAACTAGAATAATGTGACGCAGTGAATAGCACAGTATAACAGTTTAAATCAATTTTGACTAGGGTCTGTTGGTCTTTCAGGATTAAAGTTTGTTCTATCCAAGGGTGGTTTAATCGCGGCGCGAGGTTTGTAACCTAGTGGGCTAAGTAAAAACCGAGCAACAAAGAGTAAACCTCCCTTGGGTCGAACCCAAAGGGCAGCGCGTGTTTGGTATTTATACTGCGTTATCGCCTATTTATGTGGAATAACCACACTACATAAGCTCTGTCTTGTCTAAATACCAAACACACTGCTGTAAACTTAACCTCGAAAGATAAACAGACCCTAACTGTTAGTCGCTTTTAACGCTGTCATTAACAAATGACACTCAAGCCTTTCATCGCTTCTAAGGCCTTGTGTCTTGTCCTTTATTAATAGGGTCTCGAGTCGATAATTTAAACACTGATCTTCAATAAACTTGAAAGTATTTTTAAAAACCGTCTCTAAACGTTCTTCATTTATCTCATGTTGCCACGTTGCAAGCTTGATTAATGGCTCGTAATCTTCAGTTCCTCGAAAAAACTCGAGCAGTTGCGCAGTGGTCACATTTTCTTTTTCTAAAGCTTGTTCTTGTAATCGTAATAACAGCCCTATGCCAGCAATGTTCATTTGTACAAGCTCAGGTAAATACGGCACACTTTTAGCTAGATTAGGGTGCTGGATCAATATACCGATAGCTTGGCGCATAGGTGTTATTTTAAATTTACGTTCAATAGAGTGTTGTTGTTTAGGCGTTTTTAAACGGCTATTCAACTGCTCACGCGTTCTGCCAATTAAGCGTCCTAATTGTTCAAGAATGTTTTCTTGATAAAACTCACTTGGAATTTTTTCAATTAGTGGAAGTGCTGCACTAAGAAGTTTAGCTTTTCCTGAATCGAGTGTTAAATCAACCTCTTGGCTTAATTTATTAAACAATACTTTGGTAAAGTCATCTGCTTGGCTTAGGCGCAATTCGAATTGCTCCTTACCTTCTTTTTGCACAAGCGAGTCAGGGTCTTCGCCATCTGGTAAAAATGCAAATTGTAGTGCTTTACCATCGTTTAAATAAGGGAGTGCATTTTCAAGTGCCCGCCAAGCAGCGTCACGGCCAGCCCTGTCGCCATCGTAACAACAGATTACTTTATCAGTAGTTCTAAATAAAGTGTGCATGTGCTCGCTTGTTGTTGCTGTCCCCAGTGATGCAACTGCATATTCAATCCCTTGTTCAGCTAAGGCAACAACATCCATATAACCTTCAACAATCATTACATGATCAAGTTTTTTATGGGCTTGCTTTGCTTCGTAAAGCCCATAAAGCTCAAAGCCTTTATGGAAAATTCGGGTTTCTGGCGAGTTTAGATATTTTGGCCCTTGGTCGGCTTGCATTACACGTCCACCAAATGCAATAACGCGTCCGCGTTTATCGCGAATAGGGAACATTAGGCGATCGCGAAAAAAATCAAATTGTCTGCCTGGTGTTTTTTCTGAAGCTAGCTTTAGCTCAACCAATTGCTCTTTTTGTTCTTTATTACGACCAAGCTGTAGGCATAGCCCATCCCATTCACTGGGAGCGTAGCCAATCATAAATTTTTTAACAGTTTCACCGCTTAAACCACGGCCTTTAACATACTCAATAACAGCAGCAGAATTACTATGGTGTTTTAATTGGTGCTGATAAAAGCGAGCAGTATGAAGCATTAAGTCGTAATCGGAGCGCTTTTGCGCAGCCGTACGCTCTGGTGCTGAATTTGCGCCTTGTTCTCGAGGTACTTCTAAGTTAAGCATGCTGGCTATTTCTTCAATAGCATCTACAAACTCTAGCTTTTCGTACTCCATTACAAACGAAATTGCATTACCATTAGCGCCACACCCAAAGCAGTGATAAAACTGTTTGTCTTGCGATACAGTAAATGAGGGAGATTTTTCGTTATGAAATGGGCAGCAAGCTTGATAATCCTTACCTGCTTTTTTTAGACCTACTTTTGAGTCTATCAGGTCGACAATATCGGTTCTGGCAAGTAAATCGTCTATAAAGTTACGTGGGATCTTTCCGGCCATTAGTAAAATACAGTCCTGAAATAATAAGAAGAAGAACGAATATGAAATTTACTTTTTTATACTTGCTTGATGCAAAATATAGTGTGCTTTAACTTACCAAAATGACAGCGAAATAAATAGGGAAGCTATAAAAAATTTCATTTTAAAGTAACCTAATCGGTGTACTTTTTATTAAAGTTAAAAACAAAGAAACCGAGCGCTAGGCTCGGTTTACTTCAATCATACTTTAATGTATGTGGGAGTATTAGGCAGTTAATCGTTGCTTAATTAAACCAGAAATCTTACCCATATCGGCTCGACCTTCAGCTTTGCTTTTGATTATACCCATTACTTTACCCATGTCTTGCATACCTGCTGCATTAGTATCAGCAATAGCCGCGTCAATGAGAGCAATTATTTCTTCTTCACTCAATTGTTGAGGTAAAAAAGTTTCAAGCGCTACTATTTCATTGGCTTCAATATCAGCTAAATCATCACGCCCAGCATCTTTGTACTGAGTGTAAGAGTCACGACGTTGTTTAACAAGCTTCACTATAACGGAGGTAATACCTGCGTCGTCTAGCGTTATTTGCTCGTCAATTTCACGTTGCTTGATTGCAGCAAGTACCATACGAATAGGGTTAAGACGTTGCTTGTCTTTAGCTCTCATCGCATCTTTTTGCGCATCTTTTAGCGTTATTAAAAGGCTCATTTATACAAGACCTAATATATTAGTATAATTTAACGCGACGAGCGTTATCACGAGAAAGTTTTTTCATGTGACGTTTAACTGCAGCAGCTTTTTTACGCTTACGCTCAGCTGTTGGTTTTTCATAGTGCTCGCGACGACGAACTTCTGAAAGGATTCCTGCTTTTTCACATGAACGCTTGAAGCGACGAAGTGCTACGTCAAACGGTTCGTTCTCTCTTACTTTAATTACTGGCATTAAAAATTCACCTACCTAAATTATGAGCGTTGCTCAAGTTGATCAAACATTGATCAAGTGGTTCAAAAATGGTGCGGTATTGTAATCCGAAGCAACACCACATGTAAAGGACAATATTAACAGAAACGCATTACGTTAAACAGTATTAATTTGCTTGGCGCTGGTACAGTTGGCAAAGTACTTGTCCCGCCTTTTTTTCTTTAATTAACAACCAGTTGGTTGGTGTTTCTAAGGCGGCTAGCTCTGCCTCTACTTCAACATAAATTAATGCGTCGTTGCTTAACCATTGGTTTTTTTCTAATAAATCGCAGGTTGTTTGCGCTAAATCTTTACGAAATGGTGGGTCAACAAATACAAGATTAAAGGCTTTGTTTGTGTTTTTTTGCTCTAAAAAGGAGAGCGAATTAGTATGCTTAACGTATGCGTTGTCGAGCTTTAAAGTGCTAATATTTTGTTCTAATTGCTTAGCGGCTAATGAGTCGAGTTCGATAAATGTAGCGCTTTTAGCATATCGTGATAGCGCTTCAAATCCCAATCCACCAGAACCGGCAAAACAATCAAGTACATTTGCGTCACGCGTATCTTGCATTAGCCAATTAAATACAGTTTCTTTAATTCGATCGGTAGTAGGTCTCAAGCCTTCTACGTTTTTAACCGGGAGTTTACGGCCTCGAAATTGACCACTAATCACTCTAATAAAGCCATCACTGGGCTTGTTAGCAGCTTTATTTTTCGTTGTTTTTTTTCTCATTTAGCTCACTAAAAAATGGTATATGGTATCTAGCTCAGATAATATTATGGGCGATTACGTGTAGCTTCATTTTTCAACCGCATTAAAAGTGTTACTATTAAACACTTACGTTTTGAATGGTTGTATTTATTAGCAACTATTGCTGGGCATTGCCAAGCTATTTCAAATTTTAGTTTATCAGATTTTTATAAGTGGTTATTAGCAAGTATGACAAAAAAAAGTAAATTCATGTCGTGGCTCGGTTTTGGCAAGTCAGATAAAAAAGAAGCAGAGCAAAAAGCAGCAGCTGATAAACTACAAGTATTAGCGCAAGAAGAGGCCCAGAAGCTAGAGCAAGAAAAACTAGCGCAAGAGCAAGCTGAAGCTGAACGGTTAAAAGCAGAGGCTGAAACAGAGCGTTTAGAACAAGAACGCCAGCGTGCTGAAAACGCGGAAAAGATTGCCATTGAGCAGGCCAATGCTGAATTGCTTGCAAAACAGCAAGCAGATGCCGAGGCGCAAAGACAAGAACATGCGCAACGTTTAGCGGATCAAGAAAAAGAGATGCGCTTAGAGCAAGAGCGATTAGCGGCAGAAAAAGTAGAGGCTGAGCGACTAGAGCAAATACGCCTTGAAAAACAAGATGAGGCAATCAAAGCCGAAAAGCTTGCAATAGAGCAAGCGAATGCTGAGTTATTAGCAAAAGAACAAGCGGATGCTGAAGCTCAAAGGCAAGAGCAAGCGAAGCGCTTAGCAGAACAAGAAGCGCAGATGCTTTTAGAGCAAGAACGCATTGCGGCTGAAAAAGCAGAAAATGAACGCTTAGAGCAAGAACGTATTGCAGCTGAAAAAGCAGAAAATGAACGTTTAGAGCAAGAACGCCTTGCAGCTGAAAAAGCAGAAAATGAACGATTAGAGCAAGAACGCCTTGCAGCTGAAAAAGCAGAGAATGAACGCTTAGAGCAAGAACGCCTTGCAGCTGAACAAGCAGAGAATGAACGTTTAGAGCAAGAACGCCTTGCCGCTGAAAAAGCAGAAAATGAGCGTTTAGAGCAAGAACGTATTGCAGCTGAAGAAGCAGAAAACGAGCGTTTAGAACAAGAACGCCTTGCAGCTGAAAAAGCAGAGAATGAACGTTTAGAGCAAGAGCGCCTTGAAGCTGAAAAAGCAGAAAATGAGCGTTTAGAGCAAGAACGTATTGCAGCTGAAGAAGCAGAAAATGAGCGTTTAGAACAAGAACGTATCACAGCAGAACTTGCAATTGAAGAAGCTAAAAAAGCCGAAAAACCAAAAAAAGAAGGGTTTTTCTCTCGTCTTAAAAAAGGCTTGTTAAAGACTCGCGTTAATATAGGTTCTGGTTTTGCGTCTATTTTTAGTGGAAAAAAAATAGACGACGAATTATTTGAAGATCTTGAAACTCAATTACTCACCGCCGATTTGGGCGTTGATACCACCATGAAGTTGATTGATCGTTTAACTGATGCAGCGAACCGTAAACAGTTAAAAGATGGTGATGCGCTTTATGAGTTAATGAAACAAGAAATGGCTGCGATGCTTAAAACGGCAGAACAGCCTTTAGTCATAAGCGAAGATAAAAAGCCGTTTGTTATTTTAATGGTAGGCGTAAATGGTGTTGGTAAAACAACGACTATTGGTAAAATGGCTAAGCAATTTCAAAACGAAGGTAAGTCGGTTATGCTGGCTGCTGGTGATACGTTTAGAGCGGCAGCTGTTGAGCAGCTTCAGGTTTGGGGTGAACGTAACAGCATTCCCGTTATTGCACAGCATACAGGTGCAGATAGTGCATCAGTTGTGTTTGATGCATTCCAAGCGGCTAAAGCACGTAATATAGATGTGTTAATTGCTGATACAGCTGGGCGCTTGCAAAATAAAGATAATTTAATGCAAGAGCTTGAAAAAATAGCTCGTGTAATGAAAAAGATTGATCCTGATGCGCCGCACGAAGTGATGTTAACTATCGATGCAGGCACAGGGCAAAATGCAATTAGCCAAGTAAACCTGTTTAATCAATGTGTTGGTTTAACTGGTATTACGCTTTCAAAACTTGATGGAACTGCAAAGGGTGGTGTTATTTTTGCGGTTGCAGATAAGTTTAATATTCCAATTCGTTACATTGGTGTTGGTGAAGGTATTGATGATTTACGCGCTTTTAAAAGCGATGATTTTATTGATGCGTTATTTAGCCAAGATGAGGACGACGTTTAATTTACCAAAAAAGGGAGCTAGCTCCCTTTTTAATTGCGAGGAATACTAATTTCATTAATGTGTTAATGGAGTTGGCATAATAAAAAGATGATAAATTTTCAGCAAGTAAGTAAGACCTATCCTGGAGGGCACCGCGCCCTCGAAAAAGTTAATTTTCATATTAAACCGGGTGAACTTGCCTTTTTAACTGGCCACAGTGGTGCGGGTAAAAGTACGTTGCTTAAGTTAATTAGCTTAATGGAACGTCCTTCAGCAGGTAGTGTATTTATCAACGGTGTTGATTTAAACAAAGTAAACTCGCGTCAAATTCCTTATGCTCGTCGTGATATAGGTATTATTTTTCAAAACCATAGGTTATTAGAGCGCTACACTATTTTTGATAACGTGGCATTACCTCTCATTATTGAGGGGACTCACCATAAGCAAATAGCTAAACGGGTCCATGGCGCGCTTGACAAGGTAGGCCTAATTGACAAAGTGAAATGTCATCCTTCTATGCTCTCTGGAGGCGAACAGCAACGAGTTGGTATTGCCAGAGCTATTGTAAACTCCCCACCAATTTTACTAGCTGATGAACCAACAGGTAATCTTGACCCAGAGCTTTCAATGGAAATACTAAAGTTGTTTGAAGACTTTAATAAACACGGTACCACTGTTCTTATCGCAACGCATGATTTGGGTTTGGTTGCACGTATGAAGTATCGTAGCTTAACCTTAAAAGATGGCCGTATGCTTCAAGACCCGCTTGCTGAGGGGGCACTATGAGTTTACTTTTTAAAGGTCGCCAAAATAGTAACGACAAGCAAGAAAAATCAGTATTAGCTGGCGGTTACTTTTTTATTATTAATATTTTTCGCCAAGGTGTGCATAGCTTAGGTGAAATGTGGCGCACGCCGCTTGCGTCTATGATGACTATCGCTGTACTTGGTTTGAGCCTAACGTTACCTGCAACACTTTACTTAGTCGTTAAAAACGTACAGCAAGTGAGTAGTGGCTTTGAAGAGGCGAGTGAAATATCGTTGTTCGTAAAAGAGAGTATGAACGAGCAAGAAACGCAAACATTAGTAAAGCGTTTAGCACTTTACCCAGAAGTGGAAAGTGTTGAGTTTATTTCAAAACAACAGGCATTAACTGAATTTAAAGATGTATCTGGCTTTGGGCAAGCTTTGGAGTATTTAGATAAAAATCCATTACCGGATGTGGTACTCGTTACTCCAACAAAACGTCACAGACACCCAAATGCCGCTAAAGTACTGCTAACTAAATTAGAAAGTGAACGTGAAGTTGATTTTGGTAAGCTCGATATAGCCTGGTTAGAGCGTTTAAATGCATTACTAGATTTACTCAAAGAAAGTGTAATAACTATCGCATTATTACTACTTACCTCAGTGACACTTATTATTGGTAACACCATTCGTTTGTCGATCATGGATAAAAAAGAAGAAATACAAGTAATGAAGCTAGTAGGCGCAACGAACACCTTTATACATGCCCCATTTTTGTGGACCGGTATTTGGTATGGTGTAATAGGTGGTTTGTTTGCCTTTATATGCGTAGGTCTGATGATGTGGTGGCTTTCAAGCGCTGTGAGCAGTGTGGCGGGGGTGTATCAAACAAGCTTTTCGTTAATAGGATTATCGCTTAATGAACTCGGCTTTTTAGTGTTACTTGCAACAAGCTTAGGATTTGTAGGCTCGTACCTTTCTGTAAATCGATATATTAAAGAAATAGAACCCGATAAAGTATAAAAAACCCTGCAAACTATAAGTGAACCAACCCAGCTTGATATGCGTATCGTATCGGACTGGGTTGTACCTCCCGTTATTAAAATTGTCATATTTGTGTACTATCCTCCCATAAAGTAATGAGTTGTAAATAAGGTGATGCGGTTAGGTTAATTGGCTGCAATCCCTCAATTCATCACTTATTCAGTCGCTTGTAGTAGACTAAACACATACTAAAAACTGCTTGATTTATACTTTTAAAAAGTTTTAAATTGGGGTTAGCACTCTTAGAGAAAGAGTGCTAAGATAGTTTCAAATGTTTATCACCGAGGTGAAAAATGAGTAAAGATTTATACGCAATGGCACTTACAGTCGGACAACAAAGCGCAAGCATGGACGGTTACCTTCAAGCGGTAAGCACTATTCCTATGCTTAAAGTTGAACAAGAGCAAGAACTTGCTAAAAGACTTCAGGAAGAAGGCGATCTTAGTGCTGCCAAGCAACTCATTATGTCGCATTTACGCTTTGTAGCACATATTGCTAAAAGCTACTCGGGATACGGCTTACCACAAGCTGACCTTATTCAAGAAGGTAATATAGGCCTGATGAAAGCGGTTAAACGTTTTGACCCTACAGTGGGTGTACGGTTAGTGTCGTTTGCAGTGCATTGGATTAAAGCCGAAATTCACGAGTTTGTTCTTAAAAACTGGCGCATAGTTAAAGTTGCAACCACTAAAGCGCAACGTAAATTGTTTTTTAATCTTCGTAAAAACAAAAAGCGTTTAGGCTGGTTCAACCAAGCTGAGGTTAGCACTGTTGCTAGCGAGCTAGGTGTGAGTGAAAAAGAAGTACGTGAAATGGAATCGCGCATGAGCGGCCAAGACATGGGCTTTGACCTAACTGGTGACGATAACGACGATGCACCAACAAGTACATACTCTCCAGTACAGTATTTAACAGATGGCGCAGCTGACTTAGCTGACGACGTTGAACAAGAGCAGTGGAAAGAGCAAGCGCATACCCGTTTATTTAGCGCACTTAAAACACTAGATGAACGTTCACAAGATATTGTTAGCGCGCGTTGGTTGTCTGATGATAAAGCAACCCTTCAGGAACTTGCACAAAAGTACAGTGTATCTGCTGAGCGTGTTCGTCAGCTTGAAAAAACAGCGATGAAAAAGTTACAAAGCGCTATGAGCTAATATTGCTCAAGCAGCAAAATTTAAAAAGCCCTGCATGAAAATGCGGGGCTTTTTGCTTATGAGTAGGTTGGTTTGAGCGAAGCGAAACCCAACGATAAAATATCTAATCAAGTAATACCGATACTCTGCATTATTAAATGGTTATACCAATCCGCAATAATACTTAATCATTTTGCGGGGTTAAACGTGTCGCTACCTGCGTTAAAAAATTCTCATTTTGAGCAACTAAATAGCGAATTTTTGCCTAGCTATCAACACGTTTTTCCGCCCTTAAAAATAGACCACTTAATTAAGCGAATTGGTATTAGTTTATTATTCGGATATAGCATTATTTAAAGCTTATATTACCGAGCACTCACTCCTTTTCCCTCAGCATGCGCTAACTGAATGTATTTACGTTCAACTAATTGCGAAACCGGTACGAGTTCAAAACCTTGCTTAGTTAGCTCTGGTAAGGCATGGCGTAAAAATTCGATGGTTTCAGGGTAGGGATGAGCAATTGCAATGGCAAAGCTATGGGAAATGGCTAATTGTTTTAACTCTTCAAGCCTTAGCTGCAGTTGTTCTGGTGTAGTTATATTGTCTAAAAACACTTGGCGACTAATATTAGCAACACCCAAAAAGTTAGCAGCATTTTGTGCCTGGCTCAAATCGGTTGTGCGACTATCTAAAAAATATAAATGACGCTTTTTAAGTACTTCCATTGTCCACTTCATAGCTTGGCTTTTTTGCGTAAGCGCTGAGCCCATGTGGTTATTAACGCCTTTAACTTGCGGTAAACTAGCGAGAGCTGTTCCAAGAGTTTGCTGAAGCTGCTCTTTATTCATATTTAAAGTAAGCGCACCAGGCCCTAGTTCTTTACCGTTAAGTGCTTGCATAGGTACATGAAGCAATAACTCTTTATTTGATTGACTGGCAAGTGTTGCAAAAATTTGCGAATAAGGGGTATGGGGCAAAATTGAATACGACAATTGCCCAGGTAAGGAAAGGAACTCTAAGTCCCGTTGATGATAGCCTATATCGTCTATCACTATTGCTATTTGCTTGGCGCTAATTGTTGCAGAGCTAAAACAAATAACTAATGTTAGCCATTTTATTATTTTCACGTTTATAGTTTTTATTATCTTTTTAGCTTTATTTATACAGCTTATACAAGCTATTGCATGCTGAGTAATTGTTTTGCTTTAACCAACTGTAAATCGGTTAGATTACCAGTAAGTAATTGCGCATTATTGTTAGTGTGTTCATTTTTTATTATAACGGCTTTATTACTTTGTGAAAGGTTTGTTTGATTAACCGCCACATCTGGGGTTATTCCTATTCCATCAATCGATTTACCTAACGGTGTGAAGTATTTCGCTGTGGTGAGCTTTAATGCGGTATTGCCATCACCGAGTGGAATGAGTGATTGTACAGAGCCTTTCCCAAAAGATTGGCTGCCAACAATGGTTGCTCGGTTATTATCTTTAAGTGCTGCTGCAAGTATTTCGGCTGCAGAGGCAGAATTTTCGTTTATAAGCACAACTATGGGCGCATTTTTTAGAATGTCTCCACGCTTTGCATAAAATGCTTGGTTAGCATCGTAAAAACGTCCTTTAGTCGTTACTATAGTGCCACTTTGTAAAAATAGGTCTGATACAGCCACTGCGCTTTGTAATGTCCCCCCTGGGTTATCCCGTAAATCAATTACTAAGCCTTTAAGTGGGTAGCCAAAATGGCTTTGCAGGGCGGCAACTTGTAGTGCAACTTCATGTAATGTGTGGTTAGAGAAGTTATTGATAGCTATGTAACCAGTTCCAAAATCTAAAAGTTCGCTTGTTACACTTTCGAGGTTTATTTGGCGACGTGTGACATGAAAAGTGAGTGGGTTTTTATTGTTATCGCGATTTACAATTATATCTATATTCGAAAATTCACTGTCTCTTATTAGTGTTGCTACTTCGTCGATAGTACGGTTTTGAGCTGCGTTGTTGTTTACACTTACAATAATATCGCCTGGTAAAATACCTGCTGCTTTTGCGGGCGAATTATTAACCACGTTAACAATAGTCATATTCTCGTCTATGTTCTTAACTTCTATACCAATACCTGTGTAACGACCATTTGTATTATCAAATAATGAGGCTAACTCATACTCATTTAAGTACTTAGAATAGGAGTCGAGTTTTGAATATAAACGCTCAAACTGCTGGTTGTTATATTTAATATGGTGGCTATTTTGTAAGGTGAGATCTTCAACGTAATAGGTATGAATGTTAAAGAGTATTTCGTCTATTTGTTGTCTTTTAAGATCTTTAATTGAGCTTGCTAGTGCATTACTAGTAAAGGTAATTAGGGTTAGTAATACAAGTAAGTACAGACTTATATAAAAGTCTGCACTTTTTTTATTAACGGTATTTATTGTGTGTTTTTTAGTTGTCATCAGCTGCTCCAAGGCGGTGCAGCGATTTATCTAATTAAATACGTTTGCACCATTTTACAGGATTTACTGCGCGTCCTTTGTGGCGTATTTCAAAGTATAGACCAGAACTTGCCTGTCCGCCGCTTTGGCCTACTAAAGCGAGGGTTTCGCCTTCACGTACCATATCCCCTACATCTCTTAGTAGCGTTTGAGCGTGGCCATATAGGCTCATAAAACCTTCACCATGGTCTACAACAATTACCCATCCATAACCTTTTAGCCAATCGGCAAATACAACTTGGCCGTTGTGCACGCTATTAATATTAGTGCCTTCTTTTGCACCAATTAACACGCCTTTCCAATCAATACCACCATGCTTACGTTGGCCGAATGTGTGCTCTAACTTGCCTTTGCTCGGCCAGTCTAATTTGCCCTTGCTCTTATTTAGGCCAAGTAATTCTATTTTTTGTGTTTTTTCTTTTTCGAGCTCTTTAATCGTTGTTACTAAAGTTTGTTGGTTTTCTTTTAAATAATTTATTGAGCTTTTAGTGCTGTTGAGCTGAGCTTGTAAGTTTTTAAGATTAGCTTGGCGTTCACTTTGTGCATTAAGTAATGCAGTTTGACGTCTTTTTTGTTCATCAAATAAAAGCTCTAGTTTTTCTTGTGTTTTAACAAGCTCTTCTTGGTTTTGTACTATTTGCTGTTGAAGATCTTTTAGATCTTCGATTTGTTCAATACGGGCTTTATTTAAGTAATTGTAATAGCTAAGTGTGCGCTCAAACTTGGCTGTGTCTTCTTGATTCAACAGCATTTTAGAGTAGTCGTCGCCACCGGCCATATAGGCACTTTTGAGTTGCGCGGCTAAAATTTTCTGAAACTGAGTGTGCTTTTTATCGAGCTCATCGGCTTTACTTTGTAACTCTTTTTGCTGTGTTTTAGTCTCTTTTACGGATTGCTCTGCCATGTTAAGTGCTTTAGCATTTTTAGCTATATCGAGTTCATGGCTCTTTAGATTTTTTTGTAGCGACGCTATTTTTTTTCTTTGGGCGTTATATTCAGCTTGGCTTTGCTCAAGTGCATTTTGAACCTCTGATAAGTCTTTTTTAGTACGATCTTCATTAGCAACTGCAGATGCAGCCACTAATGAAGTTAGTATCAAACCGCACTTAATTAACCGGTTAATACGTTTGTTCATGTGTTATTTCAACATCATGATAGGCGTACCAGTCATTTCTTTTGGTTGCTCCATACCCATTAAGTGAAGCATTGTTGGGGCTACATCACTCAAGGCTTTACCTTGCATTGGCTCTGCATCGCGACCAACATAAATAAAATGCACCGGTTCGCTAGTGTGGGCAGTATGTGCTTGGCCTGTTTTGAGATCAGCCATTTGCTCAGCATTACCATGATCGGCTGTAATTAGTGCTTCACCACCAAACTCTTCTAGTGCATCAACAACACGTCCGATACAGCTATCTACAGCTTCACAAGCTTTAACAGCGGCTTCAAATACACCTGAGTGACCAACCATATCGCCATTAGGGTAGTTACAAATAATAGCATCGTATTTACCGCTTTTAATTGCTTCTACTAGTTTGTCGGTTAGCATTTCTGAGTTCATTTCAGGTTGTAGGTCGTAGGTTGCTACTTGCGGCGAAGGAATTAGCTCGCGTGTTTCACCTTTAAATTCGCTTTCACGTCCGCCACTAAAGAAAAACGTAACGTGTGCGTATTTTTCGGTTTCTGAAATACGAAGCTGTGTTTTATTATTTTTTTCAAACCATTCACCAAGTACGTTTATTAGCGGTGTAGGTCCAAATGCAACAGGTGCGTCTATATCGGCTGCATACTCTGTCATCATTACAAATGCGCTAAGCTCTGGCGTTCTTTTTTTAGTAAAACCATCAAATTCAGGCTCAACAAAAGCGCGGGTAATTTCGCGGGCTCTATCTGCTCTAAAGTTAGCAAAAATAACGGTGTCGCCATCGTTTATTGAAGCCGGAGTGGCACCTGTCGGCGTAATGGTCGTAGCTGCTACAAACTCGTCGTTTTCGTCGCGCTCGTACGCTGCATTAAGTGCTTCAACACCATTATCAAAATTAAAGTCGCCTTCGGCGAGCGTCATTACGTTGTAAGCTTTTTCTACACGGTTCCAACGGTTGTCTCTGTCCATTGCGTAGTAACGGCCAATAAGTGATGCTAAACGTCCGCACTTAAGTTTACTAAATAACGCTTCAATTCGTTCAATTGATGCTTTTGCGCTACGTGGAGGTGTGTCACGGCCGTCTAAAAATGCATGGAAATAGACTTCTTTAGCACCACGTTTTGCCGCCAGCTCAATACTTGCAACTATATGATCTTCATGGCTATGCACACCACCTGGGCTTAAAAGACCCATTATGTGAACCGCTTTACCAGCACTTACTGCTTTGTCTATGTTTTCAACTAAGGCTGGGGTTGAATCAAACTCGCCATCGTTAATTGCTTTGGTGATACGGGTAAAATCTTGATACACAATGCGCCCTGCACCTAAGTTTACATGGCCAACTTCTGAGTTGCCCATTTGACCATCAGGAAGACCAACATCTAAACCCGAAGCCGATATTAATGTGTGTGGGCGGGTGGCCCATAAGTTGTCTAATACAGGTGTGTTAGCTGCAAGAATAGCATTACTTTGCGTATCTTCGCGGTGTCCCCAACCGTCTAAAATCATTAATACCAGTGGTTTTTTATGCTCTGTCATAATAGCTCCTGAAAATTAGTATCTGTTGATGGATACTGTGCACCTAAAAAGGTTTATTAGCGTGGTTTTAGCATACCGTGTTTTTAAGCTAGGATCAGCATTGAAAACAAGATATTAAATTTTTTCACTTATACCTCATTGACTAACCTGAACTCTGCTTGAGATAGATTTATTATCCAGAGTTCTTGTTAACTATATATGGGGGGCTTTATCGTTTTTTAAACGCCTCTAAGTGCTCCTAAACTCGCATTTTAGGTTGGTTTGGGTATACTTGCGTGGCTAAAGTACAAAATCCTTAAAACATCATGTTTTAAAACATAATTTCATAGTGGAAGTAGAATGGAACAATATATTGAATTTATTACAAATCATCCCATTTTAAGCCTTGCTTGGGTTGGTATTGTTTTCCTTATTGTTAGTGGCTGGATAAAAAGTAAGCTTTCAGCTGTTCGTCAAATAAATCCCCAGCAGCTTACGTTACTTATTAACCGTGATGACGGTCAAGTAATCGATATACGTGCGCAAAAAGAGTTTAATGCAGGGCGTATTTCTGGTGCTGAGCACTTAAGCCCAGAGAATGCGAAAAAATCTGACTTTTCAAGCCTTGAAAAGTACAAGACTAAACCCATTATAGTTGTATGTACTACAGGTATGACTGCCCAAGGTACTGCAGCCGCTATGAGTAAAGCTGGTTTTGAACGAGTTTACTTATTAGCAGGTGGCATGGGTGCGTGGCAATCTGCCAGCTTACCAACTACAACAGGTCGCTAATCAGTTTAGCTAGGCCGATAGAGGATTTATTATGAGTAATGTTGTTTTATACACCAAGGCGTATTGTCCATTTTGTCAGCGTGCTCTTTCGCTTTTAAACAGCAAAGGCGTTGAATACACAAATTATGATATTGGTGTGCAGCCTGAGCTACGCGATGAAATGATTGCCAAAGCATGTGGTGCAAGCACAGTACCGCAAATTTTTATTAATGATGAACATATCGGTGGCTGCGACGACATGATGGCTATTGAAGCGCAAGGTAAACTTGACGCTAAGCTAAACGCTTAATTTAATTATAATAACGAACAAGTTAGGAATAACAATGAACGAAGAAAATCAAAACGTAGCAGCTGCTGAAGCTGGCGCACAATTTACTATTCAACGCATTTACACTAAAGATGTATCGTTTGAAACGCCAAACTCTCCGGCCATCTTTCAAAAAGAATGGACACCAGAAGTTAAGCTAGACCTAGATACACGCTCAAACAAGTTGGACGAAGGTGTATTTGAAGTTGTTTTAGCGCTAACTGTAACTGCATCTATTGGTGAAGAAACTGCGTTCTTATGTGAAATTCAACAAGCAGGTATTTTTACTATTGCTGAAGTTGAAGAAGTGCAACTTGCGCACATGCTAGGTGCATTTTGTCCTAACGTGTTATTTCCATATGCACGTGAAGCTGTTTCAAATCTTGTTAACCGTGGTACTTTCCCACAGCTTAACCTTGCGCCAGTTAATTTTGATGCGTTATTTGCACAATACATGCAACAACGTACTGCGCAAGCTGACCAGGCTTCAGCAGACGCATAACTTATGAGTACAGCAACTACAGCTGTTACTGTATTAGGGGCGGGGTCTTACGGCACCGCCCTTGCTATTTGTTTAGCCCGAAATGGTCACCAGGTGACACTTTGGGGAAGAAATAGCGACGACGTTGCCACGCTTGCAGCTGAGCGGAAAAATCAACGTTACTTACCTGATGCTCCTTTCCCAGATACTCTTACTCTTGAAGCTAACTTACAACATGCCGTTGCTAGCAGTGCTATTGTACTTGTTGTTGTGCCAAGCCATGCTTTTGGCGACACGCTTGCGCAAATAAAACCTGCATTGCAAGAGGGTGCTAAAGTAGCGTGGGCAACTAAAGGGCTTGAGCCTAATACTGGACGTTTGTTACAAGAAGTTGCTTTGCAAGAATTGGGTGATGACATACCACTTGCGGTACTTTCGGGTCCTACGTTTGCAAAAGAAATGGCGATGGGGTCACCTACAGCTATTTCAGTGTCTTCTACGTCACCTGAATTTGCGCAGCAACTGGCTGATTTACTTCATTGTGGTCGCTCATTCCGTGTGTATAACAATGATGACTTTATTGGTATACAGCTCGGTGGTGCGGTTAAAAATGTAATTGCAATTGGTGCCGGTATTTCGGACGGTGTAGGTTTTGGTGCTAATGCGCGTACCGCGCTCATTACCCGAGGCCTTGCAGAGCTCACTCGTTTAGGTTGTGCTCTGGGTGCTAAGCCAGAAACCTTTATGGGAATGGCAGGCCTTGGTGATTTAATACTAACCTGTACAGATAACCAATCACGTAATCGTCGATTTGGTTTGGCGTTAGGTAAAGGCGAGAGTGTTGATGCTGCTATTGAGTCTATTGGCCAAGTAGTTGAAGGCTTTAGAAACACTAAAGAAGTGTATTTACTAGCGCAGCGTGCTGGCGTAGAAATGCCAATCACAGAGCAAATTTATAAAGTACTTTATGAAAATAAAGACATGAAAGAAGCCGCTATGGCTCTTTTAGGACGAGAACAACGCGCTGAATAAGCGCTTGAGCTAGGCCTTAACTAAAAAACCGACATTATGTCGGTTTTTTATTGCCTAACGGATTATATTTACTGGGCGTTAGGGAAGCCCAACTGACGCCACGACTCGTAAACAAACACGGCGACTGCATTTGACAGGTTCATACTACGGCTATTTGCTTGCATAGGAATACGTACACGCTGATCGTTTGGTAATGCTTGAATCATTTCATCAGGCAGGCCGCGTGTTTCAGGACCAAATACCAAGCAGTCGCCAGCTTCGTAACTTGCTTCATGATGAAACTGACTGCCTTTAGTTGTACAGGCATACACTTTTTTAGGTTTGCATTTTTCAAGGTAGTCCTCAAAAGAGGCATGGCGTTGAACATGGCTAAATTCATGGTAATCAAGGCCCGCACGTTTCACGCGTTTATCGTCCCATTCAAAACCTAATGGCTCAATTAAATGTAATGCATAGCCAGTATTGGCACATAGGCGAATAATATTACCTGTGTTAGGCGGTATTTCAGGTTGGTATAAAACAATATCCAGCATAATGAGCCTTATAAAATAATCTGTAGTTTGACGAAGGGCAGTATACACGAAACCTTTTAAAAAAATGATATACTCAACACATTCAATACAGTGATTAATGGATACACGCGTGCATAACCGTAGCTACGAATTTTGGGTTAAAACTTCCAGCATTGTTACCATGGTCATGGTTAGCTTAATGATCGGCGCAAAAACATGGGCCTGGCTGGCTTCTGGCTCGGCTTCAATGCTTGGCTCGTTAACTGATTCGTTAATGGATATTACTGCCACCGCTATGAGCTTTTTAGTGTTGGGTTACGCACTGCGCCCAGCAGATGATGACCATAGATTTGGACACGGAAAAGCTGAAGCACTTGCAGGACTTGGCCAAGCCGCATTTATTGCTGGATCAGGTTGCCTACTTGCTTTTCATGGTATTGAGCGATTATTTAACCCTATACAGTTAAGCCATTCTTTATTAGGTGTGTGGGTAAGTATTTTTGCTATTGCGTGTACGCTCGTCATTGTATTTGTACAAAACAAAGTGGTTAAGTATACCGATTCCATTGCTATAAAAGCCGACTCAGTACATTACAAAGGCGATTTAATATTAAACGCTGCTGTGCTGTTAGCTATTTTGTTAGCTTATTATGGCGTGTTGTATGCAGATCCTATTTTTGCAATAGGTGTAGCGGGTTACTTACTTTATAACAGCTGGGATATAGCTCGCGATAGTGCCGATCATTTAATGGATAAAGAACTCCCTGATGACGAAAAAAAAAGCATATTTGACATAGCCAGAGCCCATGCTGATGTGTATGGCGTGCATGACATTCGTACTCGCCAGGGCGGAAAAGTTAAGTTTATTCAAATGCACTTAGAGCTTGATGATCATTTAAGCTTGATTCGCGCGCACAATGTGGCTGATGAAGTAGAGGCAATGCTCAAAGAACGTTTTGAGTCTGAGGTAGATATACTGATCCACCTCGACCCTTTGTCAGTACTTGTTAAGCCGTCACCGACTCACAAAATTGATAAAAGTTAGTTAATAGCGGCTTTCGAATTTCGTCACGTTCAAAAAGTAGCTCGTGTTTAGCCCCTTCAAAACTCTCAATCGTTGCATGAGCATGCCTTTTTGCAAGACTGTACTGTGCTTTGTTGTTTACCACTGTATCGCTAGCTGCACTTGCTATAAACAAAGGGATTGGTACGTTTAGGTTATCAACAGACTTTAAAAACGATATTGTAGCTGCTAACCAGCCAAACGTAACGCCACCTAATTGTATGTTAGGTTCTAATTTATAGGTTTGCCTAAAGTAGGTGTAACGCTTCTCGCTGCTAGTAAGTACGTTTTCGGTAAATGGGATCGGGTTGTAGTTGCCTTGTCCAAATGCATAGCAAGAGTGTAAACCAAGTAAAGTGGCTAATTTAACAATAAACTTCGTTGGTATTTTGGGTACGTCTTTTGTAAAAATATCAAACATAGGAGCAGACAAAAACACGCCTTTATAGCTATTTTCAAATTTTGCTAAATAATCAATAGCAATGGCGCCACCCATTGAATGAGCCAGCATGACTTTTTTACCTTGCCAATGTTTTGAAACTATTTGCTGATCAAAGTTATTTAGGTCACTGCTGTAGTTATTATAATGTTTTACAAAGCCTTTATGTTTATTTTTAAGGTGCCTGTAAGAGCGGCCCTGACCTTGATGATCCATAATAAACACAGCAAAATTATTACAATACAGCTCCCAGAGCAGTTCTTTATATTTTTCTAGGCCTTCAATACGCCCTGTACTTACTACTATTGCGGTTGTCGCGTTTTTAGGGATTGTGTATGCGTAAAATAGCTTTCCTGATGGCGTATCTAAGTAGCTTTTAATTAAATTTGAAGTATAAAAAACATTAATGGCCTCTTGATTGCTCTCAAGCTGGGCTTCTGAACTATAAAACATGCTTTACTCTTTTATTAATGGCAAGGTTATATTAGCACACAAGCCACCTAGTTCTTTATTTGATAATACTAAACTGCCACCATGCGCAGTAATAGCATTTTTAGCAATCGCCAGCCCTAAACCCGTACCACCACTTACGCGATCCCGTGCATCTGATTGCCTAAAAAAGGGCTCACAAAGCTTGCTCAGTTGCTCATCGGGCACACCAGAGCCATCATCACATATTTCTATATAAATGGCATCTGTGTGCTTTAGAGTAATGCTAATTGTATTGTTTGCATATTTAATAGCGTTACGAAGTAGGTTTTCAAGCGCACTGGCAATAAGGGTTTCGTCGCAATTAATATTTACGTCTACAGCGCCCACTATATTGAGCTGCTTATTATTTTGTTTTGCTTCAAACTGCGCATCGTTAATAACGTGATCTACAATTATTTGTAATGATTGTTTTTGCAATGAAAGCGCTTGGCTTTTTGCTTCTAAGCGAGAAACTTGCAGCACGTCGGCAATCATCTTATCAAGTTGGTTAGCTTCTTTTTCTATGCGTAATAAATACGATTGGCTAGCGTCGTTAGCTTGCATTTGCGCAAGACCAGTAGCCATTTTTAAACGCGTAAGGGGCGAGCGTAACTCATGTGATATGTCGGCTAATAAGCGTTTTTGTGAACTAATTAAAAGCTCTAACTGATTGGCCATGCTGTTAAAGTCTCGCCCAAGTATTCCCAGCTCATCTTTTCGGTTTACAGAAATGTCGGCTCTTGCGCTTAGGTTGCCCGCTGATAGTTTAATAGCTGCTTTTTTAAGACTATTTATAGGGGCTATTAAGTTACGGCTAAATACAAAGCTTAAAATAAGAGAGGCAACAATTGCGATGACTATTTTCATCCAATTAGGCATAAGCTTAAAGCGCATTAATAGCGGCGGTTGATGGTTAATATCTATTTCATAAAGATAAAAACTCCCTTCAGGCACGTTTATGTTAACAGGGCCGAAGGCTTGATATTTCTCAGTGAAAATAATTTGTGGTGACATATTTTGAGTAAAGTTTAATAAACTTAAGTCGATGCTCTCTGGCACCTCTTTACTGCTAAGAGAGTCCTCGCTTTGAGCTGCGCTTAAGTATAAAAGTTTACGCTTTGATAGGCGAGGGTGTACTAATACATCGCTTAGGCTGCGCTTATGTTTAATAGCAGTGCGCTCAATACTTTTGGCGGTATATATTAAGTTTTTTTTCATAGGGCCATAAAGCGGCTCGTTAGTTACCGCGTTAATAGCGGTAATGTTACTTAAAAATATAAGCGCTGCAACGGTGCCGATTATAGTTAACCAAAACCAAATAAATATTTTAAAAAACAGGTAGTGCCCAGGGTGTTTTAACCAAGCAAAGTAAGTGCTTTTATTCGCCTTGGATAAAGACATAACCCGTACCTCTCATTGTTTTAATTCGCTCACCTGGAATATGCTCTGCTATTTTTTTGCGGATATTACTTACATGCATATCGATAGAGCGATCGAAAGAAGCTAAACGCCTACCTAGTACTTCTTCACTAATTTGCTCTTTACTAACCACTTCACCTGCACTTTTACACAATAGCGTGAGTATTTCGTACTCTGTACCAGTAAGCGTTAGTGTAGAGCCGTCTATTGAGGCCTCTCGAGCTGCAAGGTTAACAGTAATGCCATTAACGAGTAACTTACTAGTTGTAGCTACATTTAAGCTATTAATGTGCTCTATACGGCGAGTTATTGCTTTTACGCGGGCTAGTAATTCACGATGATTAAAAGGCTTTGGAATGTAATCGTCAGCGCCTAGCTCTAGACCAAAAATACGGTCAAAGTCTTCACCTTTTGCTGTAAGCATTATTACCGGTGTGAGTTTTGTTTGCCTAAGTTGTTTAAGTACTTCAAAACCATCAAGCGTTGGTAACATTACATCTAGCAATATCAGGCCGTAGTCATTTGCTTGTGCTAGTTTAAGGCCTTGTTCACCGTCGTGTACGCTTTGTATTTCAAACCCTTGGGCAGTTAAATATTCACTTAATAGCTCACAAAGGCCAGTGTCGTCATCAATCATTAATAGTTTCATTTACAAACCCTTAGAGTTGTTTATAGCGTTATTTTACCCGCTAAATAGTGCAAAGGTGAATCTTTACACAACCTTTACACTGCTTTGCGTTACTTTGCGTTGAGTTAGGTATAGTTAACTCACTGGCTTAGCAGCCACAACCAACCCAATATTAAGGTAATGATTATGACTAAATTAAACACACTTTCAAAATTAGTACTTATCTGTGGCTTAGCAACAGCAACGCTTGGTGCTGGTAGCGTGTTAGCTAAAGGCGACGGACATAAGCAAGGCCATTCGCAAGCTCGTTTTTTACTTTCTGAGCGCGGCGTCGAAAAATTAAACCTAACAGATGAGCAGCAAACTAAGCTAAAGGCTATTTTTGAAGCGCAAAAAACACAAATGAAAGCTCTGCGTGGCGACGATAAAGAAGCCCGTAAAGCGATGCGTGAAGCGCACAAAGCAAAAATGGATGCATTACTTTCGGCTGCGACATTTGACGAAAATGCAGCAAAAGAGCTATTAAATGAACGCCGCGAAAAAGGTGAGCAATTTGGTTTAATTAAACTAAAAACACAACACCAAGTAATGCAAGTGCTTAACGCTGAGCAAAAAGAGAAGTTTGCTAAAATGCAAAAGCGTATGAATAAAAAGCACCGTAAACAAAAAAGTTAATTTTACTTTTTTGTAAATACTAAAAAACCAGCGTAATGCTGGTTTTTGTATTTAGGGCATTATGAAGATAAATCACTTAAAAAAGTCATCTTCATTTTTAGCCATCATTGCTTCAATATCTTCAATCATGTCTTGGCTAAACTCTTCAGCCGAGGTGATTGGTGCAGAAATTTTATTATTTTCGAACGACCATTCACCTAAATCAATTAGTTGGCAGCGCTTTGAGCAAAAAGGGCGAAATGGGCTTTGCTCTGACCATTCAACTTTAGTTTTACAGGTTGGGCAGTTTACAACAGTAGGCATAAATTACTCTCTACAAATTTTTGGTGCATATTACATTACTTATATATGAGTCTCTAGCTATAAGGCTCTGAGCTTAGAGCCTTATCTTTTACTGTGGGACTTTAAAAATTGGTTACGCGGTTTATTTCACCAAGGGATGTAAGGCCATCGGCTGCTTTGCGTAAACCCGATAAACGTAAATTATTAAAACCGGCTTTAAGTGATACGTCTGCTATTTCAAGCGAGTTACCACCGCGCATAATAATTTGGGCAATTTCAGGAGTAATTTGCATTACTTCGTAAATACCCACACGCCCTTTGTAACCATCAGTACAGCTATCACACCCTTTAGGCATATATAACGTCATTTCTTCAATTTGCTCGGCGCTAAATCCTTGGCGAGCCAGTTCTTCACTCGGAAGTTGTTCTGGCGTTTTACATTTAGGGCACAAGCGACGTGCTAAACGCTGGGCTATTATTAAGCTAATCGAACTTGCTACGTTATAAGCAGGTACACCCATATTTAATAAACGAGTGATTGTTTCCGGCGCTGAGTTTGTATGCAATGTTGATAAAACCAAGTGACCTGTTTGCGCCGCTTTTATTGATATTTCTGCGGTCTCTAAGTCACGTATTTCACCTACCATAACTACATCAGGATCTTGACGTAAAAATGCGCGCAGTGCGTTGGCAAAAGTCATGTCGGCTTTAATATTTATTTGTACTTGGTTTACACCTTCAAGGTTAATCTCAACCGGATCTTCCGCAGTACTAATATTACGCTCAGGTTGGTTTAATATATTTAAACCTGTGTATAGCGATACTGTTTTACCAGAACCCGTTGGCCCTGTTACAAGTATCATCCCTTGAGGCTGGGCAAGCGCGTCCATGTAGAGCTTTTTCTGCTCAGGCTCATAGCCTAATACATCAATGCCTAACATAGCGCTTGATGAATCAAGGATACGCATTACTATTTTTTCGCCCCACAAGGTAGGCATGGTACTTACACGAAAGTCGATACTTTTGCGTTCAGTAATTTTTAGCTTTATACGACCATCTTGTGGTTTGCGTTTTTCGGCAATATCTAGTCGCGACATTACTTTAATACGCGCAGAAAGCTTGGTTGCTAATGTATTAGGTGGGCTTGCCACTTCATGCAAAATGCCATCAATACGAAAGCGAATACGGTACTTGTGCTCGTATGGCTCAAAATGTAAATCAGAGGCGCCTTTTTTAATGGCATCCATTAAAATTTTGTTGATGTATACGATGATAGGCGCATCATCTTTATCGTCATCTTGTGGTGCTGTATCTCTTTGGCTTTCTGAGTCTAAGTCAGCAAATTCTTGAAACTCGTCATCAGTTAGATTTAAGCTGCCAGTGGCATCTAGCAATTGCTCAATTTTGTTATCGAGTTGAATATAATCAACAACAACAATTTCGCATGAAAGACCGGTACTAAACTCAAAGTTTTCGAATGCGCCGTAATCTGTTGGGTCTGATGCTGCTATATAAACTTTTCGATCTTTTTGAACAAGCGGTAAAATGTGATGTTTACGTATGAGTTTTTCTTTTACGAGATCGGCCGGGATTCTTGTAGGATCAAAATCTTTTAAATCAAAATAAGGTACGCGAAACAAATCAATACATTGTTCAGCTAAATCTTTACTATCGATTTTTCCACATTTAGAAATAAGCTCAGCTGTTGAGGCAAATTCATTTTGTTTGTTTTTAACCGTGTCGGCATCAATGCGGCCAAGGGTTATAAATTTTCTCAATAACGGTGAGTTAATATTCATTGCGCACCTGTTTTATTCCTTCAATAGTAAGCAATTTATCAGAAAAAAGAAGGGGATTACATCACCTTTCATTCATTGTTGTGATTTTACTAACTAAAATACGAGTTTGTGTGAGTTAGGACAGTGTTAAAGTGAGTTAGTTTTGTTGTGTAATGCATATTGTAGGTACTTTTTATGTAGATCAACAAGTTCTATATTCACTAGGTTTAAACTACGGTCGTTATTTAAAATATCATCCGCTTTTTGCTGTTTATCGGCACGTGACATTTGCGAGGCAATAATACTTTTAACTTGCTCACTACTTGTGTTGTCACGTTTTGCTGTACGCGCTATTTGTACAGAGGTTGGTACGTCAATAAGTAAGGTATGGTCGCAATATTTATCAAGGTTGTTTTCAAACAATAAAGGCGCTACTAAAACAACATAAGGGCTAGTTGCATTATTTAAATCGTTTAGTATTTTTAACCGAATAAGAGGGTGCAGCAACGCATTAAGCCATTCTTTGTCACTGTTGTTAGTAAATATTTTTGCGCGAAGCTCTGCTCTATTTAATGTGCCGTCGGGCAATAAAATATCCTCACCAAAGTGGGCTGTAATCGCTTTTAGCCCTTTGCTATTTGGGAGTACGACTTCGCGCGCAATTATATCGGCATCAACTATTGTAATACCAAGCTCTTCAAACATGTTACTGATGGCCGTTTTACCACAGCCAATACCGCCTGTTAAGCCTAATACCCAGCTGTTTACTTTAGTTATTTGCTCACTCATTTTAATAACCTATTAAATTAAAATAAGCGCCTTGAATTTGGTTGCCCCAAAGCATAGTGATCCAGCCTGCTATCGCTAAATAAGGGCCAAAAGGGATAGGGGTCGCTTTGTCTTTACCTTGTATGCTCAACAGCGCAATACCTATAATGGCACCTACTATGCTTGAAAGCAGAATAATAGTAAGTAATGACTGCCAGCCAAGTAATGCCCCAAATACAGCGAGTAGTTTAAAGTCGCCATAACCCATGCCTTCTTTACCGGTTAATAACTTAAATAGCCAAAACACGCTCCATAGACTTAAATAACCACAAGCCGCACCAATAATTGCATCGGTTGGTGTAATTGTGTAACCCATTACCGAGGCAATAAGTGCAAGCCATACAAGCGGAAGTGTAAGTTGATCTGGCAGTAACATATGGTCAATATCAATAAAGGTTAGCGCTACTAAAATCCACGTTACAAAAATATATAAAAGTGCTTGCTCGGTCGCACCAAAGCTATAGGCAACAGTTAAACTTAATAGGGCAGTAATTAGCTCTACAGCAGGGTATCGGGCCGAAATAGGATTACTGCAACTTGCGCATTTACCTTTAAGTATTAACCAACTAATAATAGGAATATTCTGCCAAGGCTTAATGGCAGTTTTGCATTTAGGGCAGGTAGAGTTGGGTTTTATTAAATTAAAGGGCTTGCCATTTTCAATGTTATCGGTGGCATTGCTAACCGTTTTATTTTCAAGCTCGTCTTCTAACAAAATGCGGCATTCACTTTGCCACTCGCGCTGCATCATTAGCGGTAATCGATAAATTACTACATTTAAAAAACTACCTACACACAAACTTACTAAACCAACTGTGGTTAAATAAAACCACAACTGGCTTTGCATTACTTCAATAATACTTTGCATATAACGACCAAATAATTTAATAGCGTATTAAAATAAAAATTAAACAACAGAGCCCAATTCGAAAATAGGTAAATACATAGCGATGATTAAACCACCAACGAGTACACCTAGTACGGCCATAATAAGTGGCTCAAGTAGGCTTGAAAGGCCATCAACTGCATCATCAACCTCTTGCTCATAAATAGTTGCTACTTTAGCAAGCATACCGTCTAGTGAGCCAGATTCTTCACCAATCGCGACCATTTGTATTACCATATCAGGAAATATTTTTGAGTTACGCATTGCCCAGTTCATCTGATTACCTGAACTAACCTCAACTTTTATATCTAAAATAGCATATCGGTACACTGCGTTACCTGAAGCGCCTGCGGCAGAGTCAAGCGCATCAACCAGCGGCACACCTGCAGCAAACGTAGTCGAAAGAGTTCGTGCATAACGAGCAACAGCTGCTTTATTTAAAATCATGCCAATAACAGGCAGTTTTAGTATGGCTCTGTCTGTAGCATCTCTGAGTTTTAAGCTTCTTAATTTAGCTTCTTTAAATATCCATCCAGTTGCAATTACGGTAATTAGTGCAACCCACCAATATTCTTGCATAAACTCTGATATACCAATAACAAACAAAGTGAATGCAGGAAGCTCTGCCCCAAAACCAGCAAATATATCTTGAAACTGCGGTACTACAAATATAAGAAGTATTGAGGTCACTATTAAAGCTACAACTAAAACAGCGATAGGATAAAACATCGCTTTTTTAATTTTTGATTTTAACGCTTCTGACTTTTCTTTATAAAGTGCAACGCGGTCAAATATCTTATCAAGTGAACCTGATTGTTCGCCAGAGGCTACAAGGTCGCAATATAAGTCATCAAAATAACGAGGGTGCTTCCTAAGTGCTGTAGATAGTGGTTGTCCCGCTTTTACTTCATCAGCAATAGTTTCCATTAGTTTACCGATACTTTTGTTTGTAGAGCCAGAACCAATCATTTCAATAGACTGTATTAACGGAACGCCCGCCATCAACATAGTCGCAATTTGGCGAGTGACGAGAGCAATATCTTTTGGAGTGATTTTTTGAACGCTTTTAATGCCAAATAATGGTTTCGGTTTACGTTTAACTTTTGATGGTGTAATACCTTGTTTTCTAAGTTGGGCTTTTACCAAGGCTATACTATTACCTGTAAGCTCACCTTCGAGGCGCTTGCCTCGTGCACTTACACCAATCCACAAAAAAGTGTCTAACTCTTTATCATTAAACTTTTTAGCCATTTAACGTCACCTCTCCCACTTTTCATATATACTTTCTAAATACTTATTTGGATTATTGCATTGTTCAATTAAACCTTTATTTATATCTTTTTCGTATTTTCGGCATAAAATATGAAACATTTCATCTACAAGCTCCCTATCTTTATACATTGATGCAGGCTGCCATTCATTTGTTTCTAATTCGACAAATATAAGATCGTCCTTTATGTCAGGGTATATTGCTAAGGAAAATTTTTTATATATTATACTTCTTTGTTTAGCTGCAATAGCTGCATTATATATACTAGGTTTTACAATTACTTTACCTTCTTTATTTATAGTATAAAATTTTATGCCGTTTGCTAAAGTTTGAATTTTATCAATTCTGTTTTTAGATAAAACAATTGGGTTGATAGAGCTTTCAAGGATTAAAGCCCTATCAGTATCAGGAGTACTAAAAGCTTGTCCATCGGATAATTTGCTATCTTTAATACTTAAACATTCTAATATTGAGGGAGTAATATCTAGTAAAGAGTTATACTTACCTTTTACTGGTGTAAATAAGGAAGTGCATTGTTCCGCATTTCCATAGAGTTTCACTGATAAAAATACTTTAAATTGAGCTTGAGATAAAACATTAGTACCATGTCCAGCAGAGTTTGTTTCGAACGAGGCTACATCGTATTTTGGTGTAGGGCCATCACTCTCATCGCCAAAACTTTCTCCGTGATCCGAAAGTATAATTACGATAGCATTTCTTAGCAGCCCCCTTACTTTTAAATTTTCAATAAGTAGTTTTACTTGTTTGTCTGCAGTTTTTAACATGCCTTTATACATATATTTATAAGGAGATAGGGGGTCTAGCTTTTCATTAGGTAAGAAAACAGGCCTGTTAAAGTTAAATGGGAAGTGTGGAAGAGTAAAGTGATTTACAAAGAAAAGAGGTTTATCTTTATAACCTTCCAGGTTGTTGCTTATTTTATCTATAAAGTTAGATGGTATATATGCTTTATATGCACCTCTATTAGACTTTATATATGGAAATAATAAATCGACAAATGGGATTTGGGTAGCCAGTGCTAGTTGAGGTAGTTGAGATAAATTAGAGAGGAAAAACTCTGCAGCAGAGGCTGGGGGGCCTATAACGGTAGTGAATCCTTCGCCTTCACCAATATTACTAAACTTTCTTTCATCCTGAGAAAATATAGTCTTATAGCCATTCTCTAATAAAGTATAGCCAATAAAAGAGTGCTGATTATATTTTGTATTTTCGCTGAGATTGAACCTTATATTATTTGTTATTGGATGCTCGCCGGTTAATATCCCTCCCCAAGATGGAAATGTCCTTGCTATTGGCGTTAATGTATTGGGTATTTCAATAGCCTCTTTTTTCCAATTGTAAATATAAGGAGTAAGTGGTTCTGAAATATAATCAGGCCTTAAAGAGTCAACACCAATAATTATTACATTAGTCTTATCACTTTCTTGGATTGTAAGGTGATTTTTGAAGTATTGAGCCTCAAATAGAATTAACAAAGAGATTAGCAAAGCAAATAATGAAAGCCTTTTTTTTGTAGTACTAAGCTGATTTATACCGTAAATATATATAAGTATAATTAAACTACTGCTAATTAATAATATATAAATAGCACTTTCTTCATTTATGGAAATTTTTAACAAGGGAAATAAGAGACTAGAGAATGAAACTATGAATGCTAGTATGCAAAGCCAGGATACTATAAAAGAGGTTTTATATTTCTTTATACTTAAGCTTCTATCTATAGTATACGCAGCTATAGCAATAAAACCATGGATGAGTATGACTATAAAAGTAGATTTTACAAGGTCAAATATGAATGATTTATTAGAAAATGTGCTGAAAACTAGGCTATCCGAGAGTAAATTTCCCCCATTAAAAGTATCATAGTAAGTGAATATAGAAGTCAGGGCTAAAAATAAAAAACTTGTCAATAAATGCTTGTTCATTAAAACAACTTAAATTTTGCTAAAATAAAAAACCTTGCAATTTGCAAGGTTTTAATATTAAGCACAGAAAATTTAACGGCAATTTGCAGGTAGCAATTTGCTAGGTAAAGATCCCGTACAAGCCCAATTTATTGATCCGCTTTCATCAGTCGGCGTTAGTACTAAGTTACCACTGCCTACTTTTGTGCCATCAAAAAGTACTGTAATAGCACCAGCACTACCTACAGTAACAGAAGTTACTGCATTGCCTTTTATTTTACTAGCACTTTCAATTCCTGCAGCAGTGTTCGTAGTTGGGAAAGTACCAGTTGAAGAATACGTTTCTGTAACAGCTGCTTTTGCGCCCGCAGCTAAACTCATACCTTCACTTACATGTGCTCTTTTTGTGTAGTCTTGGTAAGCAGGCAACGCAACTGCAGCAAGGATACCGATGATTGCTACTACAATCATTAATTCAATTAGGGTGAAACCCTGTTGTTTTTGAGTCATTGTTTTCATGTTTCCTCTCCTAAAGGATAGATTTTTGTAACTTAAATCACTTAAGCGGCAAAATGCCTCACTCAATTTAACTGATTTACTTTACAGTTTTACTTAAAATTAATTTTATTACACTTTAGCTTTAGAGTATGAAACACAAAAGCCGAATGTGAATTCATTATGTTTAGTACTAATTATAAAAGTTTACTAAGTGCACTACATGTTGTAGCAGCAAATAGTATAGGCATAAAGTAAGTAGTTTAGTTGCTTTAGTTTTTAATTATGTCTTTAAAAACCAAAGGCACTAGTTATTTATGACTACCTTTTTTAATAAAATAGTACAACAGAATTAGTCTACCATTTTATTTTAGTGTTTAGCACGTATCTTCTTATAAAAAAGCGATTTTATTTAACAATTTGTTACAAAGTAAGCCTTTTGGGTTATTTAATGCTTTTTTACTTAACTTGTCAATTGATTAGCGGTATTAATTACCTATTATTGCTTTAAAATTGTTCAAAACGCATCGATAAATCGATTGATTGTAAGTTTTTTGTTAATGCCCCGCTTGATATAAAATCGACACCTGCTTGTGAATAAGTTTTGAGCGTTACTAGGGTCATATTGCCTGAAACCTCTAGTTTTGCGCGCTTATTAGTTAAAATTACAGCTTGCTTAATTTGCTCTACGCTAAAGTTGTCTAGCATAATTATGTCGGCGCCAGCTTCAATTGCTTGCTTAAGTTCAGGGAGTGATTCTACTTCTACTTCGACAGGTTTGTTTGGGTGATTTTGTTTAGCTTGAGCAACGGCTTTGTTTATTGTGCCACAAGCCGCTATATGATTTTCTTTTATTAAAAATGCGTCAAATAAACCAATACGATGATTTGCACCCCCACCACATTTTACTGCGTATTTTTGAAGAGCGCGCAGACCTGGTATGGTTTTGCGTGTATCGAGTAGTTGCGTTGTTGTGCCGCTTAGCTCTTTTACATAATGTGCTGTAGTAGTGGCTGTACCCGATAACGTTTGTACAAAGTTAAGTGCAGTACGCTCGGCAGTTAATATTGAACGCGCTGAACCAGTGGCTGTAAATAATGTGCTGTTTGCTTTAACTGCGTCGCCATCATTAATAAGTACATTAACCTTAACGCTTGGGTCTACTTGTTTAAATACTTCAAGGATGATGTCTTTTCCGCAAAAAATGCAGTCTTCGCGAGTGATTACTTTAGCGTTTGCTTGCTCATTTTGAGGGATCAATTGCGCGGTAATATCGCCTTCTTGTGCTGTTTGATAATTTAAATCTTCGTCAAGTGCTAGAGTAACAAGCTGAGTAATAAGAGTGTGCGAAATAGACATGGAATGCTCATAAGCGTTAATAAATTAGGCAAATTTTACTATGTTTATAAAAGAAAGAGAAGCGATTGCCTTTTCACCAATATAAAGATAAGCGCGTATAGTAAATTAGTATCTACGTGTGGGGTTGTATTACCTGTAGATGAGGTTTTATACCTCGCTTTTAATTTCAAAAGTTACGTTACATGAGCGGACGTAAATTAGCACCTACGTGTGGGGTTGAATTATTTGCAGGTAGGGTTTTATACCTGTTTGTTACTATCATTGTTTTAATAAATCCTTTAGCATCAGTGCTATGTATATCTTGATATTTATATAATAAACGTATCATGAAAATAGATTTAGACGGTGTTTTAAGTACTGTAGCGCAGCGGCCTTGTTCGCATTTTGATGAGCGCCCTGATGAGGCTGATATTTCTTTACTGGTTATTCACAATATATCTTTGCCAGCAGGGCAGTTTGGTACACCTTTTGTTGATGAGTTATTTATGGGTAGCATTGATTGTAATGCTCACTCGAGTTTTAGTGACTTAAAAAATTTACGTGTGTCGGCCCATTGCTTTATAAAGCGCACCGGTGAGGTTATACAATACGTGCCTTTTGAAAAACGTGCTTGGCATGCCGGGCAATCTGAGTTTGAGGGCGTATCTGCTTGTAATAACTTTAGCATTGGGATTGAGCTTGAAGGTACCGACACCACGCCATACTCTTTAGCGCAATACGAAGTATTAGCTACACTTAGTAAATCTATAATACAACGCTATCCAAAAATTACCCCTTCGCGTATTGTTGGGCATTGCGATATTGCCCCGGGACGTAAAACCGATCCTGGCAGTAGCTTTAATTGGCCATTGTTTTTTAATATGCTTTAACAACTAAGTTAAGAGAGTTATTCCCATGATTTTAGTTTCTATAATAATTGCATTAATTCTGGAGCGTTTAGGGGCTCGGTCTAATTACTGGCAGATAAGCTATTACACAAATGGTTATTTAAATCGCTCTAATAAGCTACTAGGTGACAAAGGCTTATTTAGTCCTGCTCCGGGCTTTTTAATTTGGCTGTTACTTCCAGTAATAGCAACAGCGTTTATTTATTGTTTATCTGATTTTGTACTATGGCAGTTAGCTATTAATATTGCTGTGCTTTTGGTTTGCTTTGGTTGTGCCAAGCAGCGTGCTTTATATAAGTCTTACTTAAATGCCTTAACGCGAGATGATGGTACTGCTGCATCTTTATATGCGCTGCAAATAGGTCAAAAGCGTACTGATGATCAAGAGGGTGGCGAAACCTTTGGGCAAACATTGGCATGGGTAAACTTTAGATTTTACTGTGCGGTGATTTTTTGGTTTGTTGTTTTAGGTGCGCCAGGCGCGGTTTTATATGCACTGGTACGTACTTTAGCTGATTTAGTACGAGATGATCATAAAGTAATATTTGCTAAGCGTTTTAAACTTATACATAAACTACTGTTCTGGCTTGACTGGTTGCCTGCACGCATCACCAGCTTTGGCTATTTAGTAATAGGTAACTTTAATAAAGGCACAAGTTGTTGGCTACGTTACGTGCTTAACTTTAAGTCTCCAAATCGCGAAGTAGTAACATGTACTGCACTTGCTGCAGAGCAAGTTGAAAAGCGTTATTACGGCTGTACCTACGAAGCCACGTGTATGATTAAGCTTGTTAAGCGTAATGTATTATTTTACTTAGTACTTATAGCGTTGCTTACATTATTTGGTGGGCTGTCTTAAGTTAATACTTTTTTAATAAAGTACCTTATGCAATGTAAGGTGCTTTAATCTCTTCCTGCAGTTTTTAAGTACAATAAAATAGAGCTAATATTCTAATTTATTCTGGTCAGACCAATTGTTTTCATCCCAAATACGTTATAACAATTTTTGTAAATTGCGCATTGTTTGATCTTCGTTCAAAATGCGTTACGCTACTTTAATTGCTCAAACTACCTGTAAATTGACAGCTAATAGTGTTTTTGATACCGTATTGAAAATTTTTGGTATGACCAATTTACCTTTTGGGTAAATCATACTACTTAAAGCCCCGTTTTATGGGCTCTTGGTATTTATACAACGCGGACGTTGATTCATGTCTTTAAAGATTAAAGCGGCAAAATTATCTGATGTTATTTTACAGCAACTTGAGAATATGATTCTTGAAGGCTCGTTAGCACCAGGTGAAAAGTTGCCACCAGAGCGTGAACTAGCAAAGCAATTTGAAGTGTCTCGCCCGTCACTGCGTGAGGCAATTCAAAAATTAGAAGCTAAAGGTTTAGTTACGCGTCGCCAAGGTGGCGGCACGTTTGTAAAAAATCAGCTCGAAGAAGGGCTTACTGATCCACTTTTTGATTTGATTAGTAAACACCCTGAGTCGCAGTTTGATTTACTTGAATTTCGTCATGCATTAGAAGGGATTGCTGCTTACTACGCAGCACTGCGCGGGACCAGCAACGATTTTAGCAAAGTAAAACAAAGCTTTGATGAAATTGCCTTAGTTAATGATGATTTACAGCAAAAAGCAAAAGCAATTAATGCATTTCACTTTAGCGTGGCAGAAGCCTCGCACAATGTGGTGTTACTGCATTTAGTTAGAGGTATGAAAGCGCTGCTTGAGCAAAATGTATTGCAAAATTTAACTGTTCTATTAAAAAAGTCAGATATTAGCAGTCAGTTAGCCCAACACAGGCGTTTATTAATGGATGCCGTTATTGACGGTAATCCAGAACAAGCCCGTTTAGCAAGTAATGCGCACTTAGCATTTATCGAAGAAGCACTACTTGAAGCAGGCAAAGAACATTCGCGAATTGAACGTAGTTTAAGACGCACTAAACAAAATTAAGTTAGTACATAACTACTTTGAACACACAAATTAAGTAGCTGTGATATTAAATTAACAATATTCGTATTTTAAACATAAGGAAACCTCCATATGTCTGAAGTCAATAAAATTGACGTAGACGCGCTAGAAACACAAGAGTGGTTACAAGCTCTTGAATCAGTTGTGCGCGAAGAAGGTGTTGAACGAGCTCAGTTTTTACTTGAGCAAGTATTAGAGCAAGCCCGTTTAGACGGCGTTGATATGCCAACGGGTATTACCACGAACTACGTTAATACTATTCCTGTAGATCAAGAGCCTGCTTACCCAGGTGATGTAAATCTTGAACGTCGTATTCGTTCAATTATACGTTGGAACGCGATTATGATCGTTCTACGTGCATCTAAAAAAGATCTCGACTTAGGCGGCCATATGGCGTCTTACCAATCATCTGCTGCATTTTATGAAGTATGTTTTAACCACTTCTTTAAAGCACCAAATGATGTAGACGGTGGTGACTTAGTTTATTACCAAGGTCATATTTCTCCAGGTATCTACGCACGTGCATTTGTAGAAGGTCGTTTATCGGCTGCGCAACTAGATAACTTCCGCCAAGAAGTTGATGGCGAAGGCTTACCATCGTACCCACACCCTAAGTTAATGCCTGAGTTTTGGCAGTTCCCTACGGTATCAATGGGCTTAGGTCCTATTTCATCAATTTATCAAGCACGCTTCTTAAAATACTTAGATGGTCGTGGCTTAAAAGACACTAAAAACCAACGTGTATATGCGTTTTTAGGTGACGGTGAAATGGATGAGCCGGAATCGCGTGGTGCTATTTCTTTTGCTGCACGTGAAAAACTAGATAACCTTTGTTATTTAATTAACTGTAACTTACAGCGTTTAGACGGCCCAGTTATGGGTAACGGTAAAATTATTCAAGAGTTAGAAGGCTTGTTTAAAGGCGCTGGCTGGAACGTAATTAAACTAGTGTGGGGCAGCGGTTGGGATATTCTGCTTGCTAAAGACACAACAGGTAAATTACTACAATTGATGAACGAAACAATTGATGGCGATTACCAAACATACAAAGCTAAAGATGGCGCATATGTGCGCGAGCACTTCTTTGGTCGCTACCCTGAAACAGCTGCCCTTGTTGCAGATATGACAGATGACGAAATTTTTGCGCTTAAGCGTGGTGGTCATGAGCCATCAAAACTATTTGCTGCATTTAAAAAAGCAGAAGAAACAAAAGGTCGTCCAACTGTAATTCTTGCTAAAACTGTAAAAGGTTACGGCATGGGCGAAGCCGCTGAAGGTAAAAACATTGCGCACCAAGTGAAAAAAATGGACATGTCGCATGTTGCACATTTACGTTCACGCCTTGGTCTTGATGACTTAGTATCTGAAGAGCAATTAAAAGAATTACCATACCTAGAGCTTGAAGAAGGTTCACCAGAGTACAAGTACCTACATGCGCGTCGTGATGAGCTTAAAGGTTACACACCTAAGCGTATTCCACGTTTTAGTGAAAAACTTACGTTGCCAGAAGTAGATGCATTTAAGCCACTACTTGAAGAGCAAAAGCGTGATATATCTACTACTATGGGCTTTGTTCGTGCACTTAATATCTTATTAAAAGATAAAGGCATTGGTAAAAATATCGTACCAATTATTGCAGATGAAGCGCGTACATTTGGTATGGAAGGTTTATTCCGTCAAATCGGTATTTACAACCCGCATGGCCAAAACTACACGCCACAGGATCGTGATATTGTTTCTTACTATAAAGAAGCAACTTCAGGTCAAGTATTGCAAGAAGGTATCAATGAGTTAGGTGCTATGTCGTCATGGGTTGCTGCTGCAACATCATACAGCACTAACGATTTACCAATGATCCCATTTTACATTTACTACTCTATGTTTGGTTTCCAACGTGTTGGCGACATGGCATGGATGGCGGGCGATCAACAAGCACGTGGTTTCTTATTAGGTGCTACAGCGGGTCGTACAACGCTAAATGGTGAAGGCTTACAACACGAAGATGGTCACAGCCACATTCTTGCAAACACGGTTCCTAACTGTGTTTCTTATGACCCAACTTACGCGTTTGAAGTTGCTGTTATTGTACAAGACGGTATTCGTCGTATGTACGGTGACGACCAAGAAAATATTTACTACTACCTAACGCTTATGAACGAAAACTACCATCAACCAGCTATGCCCGAAGGCGCTGAAGAAGGTATTCGTAAAGGTATTTACAAGCTTGAAAGTTACGAAGGTAAAAAAGCCAACGTACAGCTATTAAGCTCAGGTACTATTATGACTGAAGTGCGCAAAGCTGCTTCAATCTTAAGCGAAGAATATGGTATTGCATCAGATGTTTACTCAGTAACATCTTTCAACGAATTAACGCGTGAAGGTCAAGATGTTGAGCGTTTCAACATGCTTAATCCTGAAAGCGAGCAAAAAACAGCATTTATCACAAGCGTATTAAACGACTCTGTGACTGTTGCAGCAACGGATTACATGAAAAACTACGCAGAACAAGCGCGTTCATTCATTCCAAGCAGCAACTACAAAGTGTTAGGTACAGATGGTTACGGTCGTTCTGATAGCCGTGAAAACCTACGTCGTCACTTTGAAGTTAACGCAAGCTACGTTGTTGTTGCTACGTTATCTGAACTTGCTAAACGCGGTGAAGTTGAGAAGTCAGTAGTTGTTGAAGCACTTAAAAAGTTCAACATCGACACTAACAAACTTAACCCACTGTACGCATAAGAGGTTTGCAATGAGTATTGAAATTAAAGTACCTGATATTGGTGACGACGAAGTAGAAGTAACCGAAATATTAGTAAGCGTTGGCGATAAAGTAGATGTTGACCAATCATTACTAAATGTTGAAGGCGACAAAGCATCAATGGAAATACCTGCTTCTCAAGCGGGGACTGTAAAAGAGATTAAAGTTAACGTTGGCGACACCGTTACAACAGGCTCTTTAGTATTTTTGTTTGAAGGCGAGAGTGAAAGCACTGGTGAAGAAAAAGCATCAGCCGCTGCTCCAGCTAAATCTGAAGAGGCAGCACCAGCTGCTTCTACAGGTTCTTCAATTAAAGAAGTAACTGTACCAGATATTGGCGATGATGAAGTTGAAGTAACTGAAATCATGGTTGCTGTTGGTGACACCGTTGAAGAAGAGCAATCTATCTTAAACGTGGAAGGCGATAAGGCAGCAATGGAAGTACCAGCTCCATTTGCCGGCACAGTTAAAGAAATTAAAGTAGCCGCTGGCGATACAGTTAAAACAGGCTCGTTAGTGTTTGTTTTTGAAGTAGCAGGAAGTGAATCTGCAGCACCGGCTAAAGAGTCGGCTCCTGTAGAAGCGCCAGCTGATAGTTCAACAGCAAGTTCAGCACCAAGCACTAAAGAAGTTAATGTGCCTGATATTGGTGGCGATGAAGTTGAAGTAACTGAAATTATGGTTGCCGTTGGCGACGAGGTTTCAGAAGATCAATCAATCTTAAACGTTGAAGGCGACAAAGCTGCAATGGAAGTGCCAGCTCCATTTGCAGGTACAGTTAAAGAAATTAAAGTAGCCGCTGGCGATAAAGTATCGACTGGTTCATTAATTTTTGTATTTGAAGTTGCAGGCAGTGCGCCAGCGGCATCTGCACCAGCTGAAAAATCAGCACCTGCAGCAGCGGCTAAAACTGAGTCAGCACCGGCTCAAGCGGCACCTGCAAAAGCAAGTAATGAAAGCTTCACAGAAAACAGCGCGTATGCTCATGCATCACCCGTTGTTCGCCGTTTAGCGCGTGAGTTTGGTATTAACCTAGCTAACGTTAAGGGCACTGGTCGCAAAGCCCGTATAGTTAAAGAAGACGTGCAAAACTACGTTAAAAACCTAGTTAAGCAAGTTGAATCTGGTCAATTATCTGCAGGCAGTAGCGCAGGTGGTAGTGAGCTTGGTCTTATTCCATGGCCTAAAGTAGATTTTGCTAAATTTGGCGAAATTGAAGAGAAAAAACTGTCTCGCATTCAAAAGCTATCAGGTAAAAACTTACACCGTAACTGGGTACAAATCCCACATGTTACACAGTTTGATGAAGCTGATATCACAAGTCTTGAAGTATTCCGTAAAGAGCAAAATGCACTTAGCGAGAAGAAAAAGCTTGGCGTTAAAATCACACCACTTGTGTTTGTGATGAAAGCAGCGGCTAAAGCACTTGCAGACTTCCCAACATTTAACTCTTCATTGTCTAGCGACGGTGAAAGTTTAATTCTTAAGAAGTACATTAACATCGGTGTTGCTGTTGATACGCCAAATGGTTTAGTAGTGCCAGTGTTTAAAGATGTTGATAAAAAAGGCATTATTGAATTATCACGTGAACTAATGGAAGTATCTGTTAAAGCACGTGACGGTAAGCTTACATCGTCTGATATGCAAGGTGGCTGTTTTACTATCTCTAGCCTTGGCGGTATCGGCGGTACGGCATTTACGCCGATTGTTAATGCGCCAGAAGTTGCTATTTTAGGTGTATCTAAATCTGAAATGAAACCTAAATGGAATGGCAAAGAGTTTGAACCAAAACTAATGGTTCCGCTGTCTATGTCATACGACCATAGGGTTATTGACGGAGCATTAGCTGCACGCTTTACTGTGACTCTTGCAAGTTACATGAGCGATATTCGCCAGTTGGTGATGTAACCAGTTTAGTAAAATTGGTATACGCAATAAAATAAATAGAATCAAATCCCAGCCAGTTGTTTTTAGCTGGGATTTTTACCATTTGCAATGATACAATCTTTGTACGAATTGCATCACTTTGTGCGCTGCTCACTCTTTCTGCCTTGCAGAAACATGGCAGTTAAATTTTAGGGCAGTGTCCCGTTCAAACAATTAAGGTAAAAGCATGAGCAACGAATTAAAAACTCAAGTTGTTGTACTAGGCGGTGGTCCTGGTGGTTATTCTGCGGCTTTCCGTGCTGCTGACTTGGGCTTAGAAGTTACATTAGTAGAATCTCGCGAAACATTAGGTGGCGTATGTCTTAATGTTGGTTGTATTCCTTCTAAAGCACTTTTACACGTAGCTAAAGTGATTGATGACGCAGCAGAAATGTCATCTCACGGTGTTACTTTTGGCGCCCCAAAAATCGATCTTGACCAAGTTCGTACTTGGAAAGATTCTGTAGTTGGCCAGTTAACTGGTGGACTAGAAGGCATGGCCAAAATGCGTAAAGTGAAAGTTGTATCTGGATACGGCAAATTCACTGGCAGCAATACTTTAGTAGTTGAAGGCGCAGACGGCGCTACAACTATCACGTTTGATAACGCGATTATTGCAGCAGGTTCTAAACCAGTTAACTTACCTTTCATCCCAGAAGATGACCGTGTAATTGATTCAACTGGCGCACTAGAACTTAAAGACGTACCAGAAAAGCTACTTGTACTTGGTGGTGGTATTATCGGTCTTGAAATGGGTACGGTTTACCGTGCGCTAGGTTCTGCAATTGATGTTGTAGAATTTGCTGATCAATTGGTACCAGCAGCTGATAAAGACATTATCAAAATTTACCAAAAATACGTAAGCAAAAAATTCAACGTAATGCTTTCAACTAAAGTTGTTGGTGTTGAAGCTAAAAAAGACGGCTTATACGTAACGTTTGAAGGTAAAAACGCACCAGCAGAGCCAGTACGTTACGACAAAGTACTTGTTGCAGTTGGCCGTACTCCAAACGGTAACTTACTTGATGCTGAAAAAGCGGGCGTAAACGTTGATGAGCGTGGCTTTATTAATGTTGATAAGCAATTACGTACTAACGTAAGCCATATTTTTGCAATTGGTGACTTAGTTGGACAGCCTATGCTTGCGCATAAAGCGGTTCATGAAGGTCATGTTGCTGCAGAAGTTATTTCTGGTCAGAAGCATTTCTTCGACCCTAAATGTATTCCTTCAATAGCGTACACAGACCCAGAAATCGCTTGGGTAGGTGTTACTGAGAAAGAAGCAAAAGAGCAAGGCTTAAAAGTTGAAACTGCGGTATTCCCGTGGGCAGCATCTGGTCGTGCAATTGCATCTGCTCGTACTGAAGGTTCTACTAAACTTATCTTTGATAAAGAAAGTGGCCGTATAATCGGTGGTGCTATGATCGGTATTAACGCGGGCGAAATGCTTGGCGAAATCGGTTTAGGTATTGAAATGGGTGCTGATGGTGAAGACTTAGCGCTTACAATTCATGCTCACCCAACATTGAACGAATCAATCGGCCTTGCAGCTGAAATTTTTGAAGGTTCAATCACTGATTTACCAAACAAAAAAGCAGCTAAAAAGAAGTAATTTAACTTTTTAGTATTTGCTTGAAAAACCCAACTTCGGTTGGGTTTTTTTATGTCTATTTTTAACTTAGATAAATATAAGATTAAATAACAAGAAGTCGTTACAATGCGCGCTTAATTAATTGAAGGTAAATACAGTGAAAAACTCAGTTCTAGCATTACGCGCTCAACAAATAAGTGAATCTCGTCGTGAGTTTAATGCTCGAGGCGGTAAATTAGATCGCTGTGAACAATGCCTGATTGCTAAGCACTACTGTATTTGTAAAGGTGTTGAGCATGCAGATTGTAAGGCCGCTGTATGCTTACTGATGTATCATAATGAAAGCTTTAAACCTTCTAATACAGGGCGTTTAATTGCTGAAATAGTGCCAGATAACCACGCCTTTAGATGGGATAGAACAGATCCTAACCCCGCTCTTTTAGCTTTAATAAATGATTCGCAGTATCAGCCTATGGTCGTCTTTCCCGCAGAAGATGTAGAAGAGGGCAGAGCCATTACAGAAGTGAGTATTGAATCAGATAAAAAGCCGCTATTTATATTCTTAGATGGTACGTGGCGCGAAGCTAAGAAAATGATTCGTAAAAGCCCTTATTTAGATAACTTGCCTGTACTTTCTGTTACTGCTGATAAACTATCTGATTACCGATTACGTGTAGCCCCTCATGCGCATCAACTAGGCACTGCTGAAGTGGCTATTATGGTATTAGCACTTGCGGGCGAAATGGATGCATCGACAAAATTAGAGCAGCATTTTATTAAGTTTCGTGATGCGTATTTATTGGGTAAGCGCAATAAAGGCCGACCGCTAGAAGGTTAATTTTACGAAGTTAAGCAAATGCTTGTTGATTTTTTAAGTGAGCAAGTGCTTTATTTTGAATTGCTCTGAAGCCTTCTTCAGATGTTAATTGTAAAACAGTATTATACAATTGACTTATACTATTATGCACTTGAATAAACGAGATACAGTCTTCACCAATCATTTCTTTTGCTTCTTCAACTCGTTTTAAAAAGTAGCAGTTAATGTCTATTTTGCCATTAAATTGAGTCGTTGCAATTGCGTCTGCTATTCTATTAAGTTGATAACTAAACTCATCAGGTCGAGCACCTTCACCCCACTTGCTAATACGAATGTCGCGTTCTAACTGAATAATTTCGTTAAGTATATTTTTAAACTCACTCATTGGCATATTTAAAAAGTTATAACCTTTGGGGTTAAATAAAGCTTTATAGGGATTTTCGCTGGGGGTTTGGGCACTAAATACACCAATTGGTTTTGCTGTACTTGCGTCTGATACTTTACATAAAAAGGTATTACTTTGAGATGTTTTAAAATTCATATCCATTGAGTATTTATGATCCTTGCGTTATTTAGTTATCGGCGCAATTAATAAAAAACTTAGCGAAATTTAAAATATTAATAAAGTATTTTAAGGTCTTAGCATTGATTTGCTGTGACGCGATATTACTCAGTAAAGATTAGTGATAGTTGCTCAGTGCTTTACTCACCCAAATTTTAGGCAAAGAAAAGCGCGCTCTATCTCTAGGCGCGCTTGCGGAATCTTCTAATTTTCTGCATCCTGCAATTGAACTTAATCAACTCCAATTTTCACTAATCCATGTTTATTACTATATTACTTTTTAGTTCTATGTAATGTAGACCGTCCGGGCCTGTATCCTTTAATTCCTAAACATCCTGTAGGGTAAATACTATTACCAAATCCTTAATTACACTTCCTAGTGTATCCTTGTTTTAACCAATCCCTTGTGTTGCCTTAAAGGCCTGTCCATTTATTCCTTCAACATCCTGTTGAACAACTTAGCCTTGTTGTTATCCTTTTCGCATCTTCCTGACGCTGTCCTTTTTACAACATTGCGTTGTGATACTCATCCTGAGCCTGTCCTAAAATCCGTGTTGTCCTGATAACCTAATCATTGGTTGGTTGAGTAAGCAGTCCATTTCCTTTTACTCAATAAGCGTCATTGCTTGGTTGATGCGTAAATTATAGTGCAATAGAGCAACTAAAATAGAGATAAAACTACATTCAATTAGTGTTTTTGCAATAGTAATAAAAATAAATCTCATATAATTCATGTGTTTAACTGTTTTTAGGTTGTTTTTTATCTTGTTTTTTACTCATTAGCTGTCACATCCGTAAGACATCTCTTACACCGTATTTCCTTTTTGGGCGTTATTTACATATTTACATTTATTTAAAGTGTGCACTTTTAGAATGAGCACGGTAGAATTCGTTGATAATAACAGTTATTTAGGTGGAATAATGAAGAAAGTATTTGCACTTGTTTTAGGGGTAGTTGCATCGGCACCAGTCTTTGCAAACGATGTTGTTAACATCTACTCTTTTCGTCAACCGTTTTTAATTCAGCCAATTTTAGAAGACTTTACAAAGCAAACAGGCATAAAAACCAATGTTGTTTTTGCTAAAAAAGGGCTAATTGAGCGTGTTAAACGCGAAGGCAAGCACAGTAAAGCTGATTTAGTATTAACCTCTAACTTTAGCGCGCTTATTCAATTAGAAGATTTAAAATTAACACAAACTATAAAAAGTGACAGTGTAAATAATAATGTTCCAGCCGCCTTTCGTGACGGTGATGGCCAATGGGTTGCGCTTACTAAGCGAGTGCGTAATGTGTATTCATCAAAAGAGCGAGTTGGTGAGTTACCTAAGCTCACTTATGAAGATTTAGCAGACTCTAAATACAAAGGACAAATTTGTACGCGCTCAGGCAAACATCCATATAATTTAGGTTTAGTAGCTTCTATGATTGCACACCATGGTGAAGCGCAAACTAAAGAGTGGCTTGAAGGTGTGAAGGCTAATTTAGCACGTAAACCTCAAGGTAACGATCGTGCTCAAGTTAAAGCTGTTAAAGAAGGTTTATGTAACTTGGCATTAGGTAATAGTTACTACCTTGGCAAAATGCTAGAAGATAAAGAACAAAAAGGTTGGGCAGAGGCCGTAAATATTAACTTTCCGAATCAAGTTAATCGTGGCTCACATATAAATGTATCGGGTGCGGTTATTACCAAATACGCTAAAAACCCTGAAAATGCATTAAAGCTCATAGAGTATATGACCGACAGCAAAGCACAAAACATGTATGCCTCATTAAATATGGAGTATCCAGTTAAGTCGGGTGTTGAATTATCAACTTTGGTTGCCTCTTGGGGTAGCTTTAAAGAAGACGGCTTGCCACTTGATGAGATTAGTAAATATCGTCCGTTAGCACTTAAGCTAATTGATGAGGTGAAGTTCGATCTTTAATGACTAATAAATTTAAGCTGTCTAAATGGCAGCTCTTTGCGTGGTCGACTGGCTTAATACTATCGGCCCCGTTGTTTTTTCTTCTTTTTGAATCTCTACAAGGTAGCTCTGAGGTGTTTTCTCACCTGTGGGATACCGTGCTTTGGGATTACATAACCAATACCGTATTGTTAGTTTTAGGTGTTTGCGTCCTTAGCTGCGCCATAGCTTTGCCACTTGGGTGGCTAACGGCTTACTGTAGTTTCCCGGGTAAAAAACAGTTTGAATGGGCACTTATGCTACCCCTTGCTATGCCCACCTATATTATTGCCTATGTATACACTGATTTATTAGATTATGCGGGCCCGGTGCAAATAGCGCTGAGAGAATGGTTTGGCTGGCAATCGCCTAATGACTATTGGTTTTTTGATATACGTACATTACCCGGCGCCATCGTTATGATTGCCTTGGTGCTTTACCCGTATTTATTTTTAATTTTTAAAACGGCCCTTCGCGAGCAGTCATTCAAATTAGTACAAGCTAGCCAGTTAATGGGGCTATCTCCTTGGCAAAGCTTTTTTAAAGTTAGTTTAGTGCTCTCTCGTGGGGCAATTGTGGCGGCTCTTGCACTTATTAGTATGGAAACCATGGCCGACTTTGCAACAGTGAGTTATTTTGCCGTAAGTACATTAACAACCGCCGTATACGATACGTGGTTTGGTTATTACTCACTTACAGCGGCCGCTAAAATATCGGGTGTGATGTTACTGCTGTTATTTTTAGCATTAATGGCAGAGCGTTTTAGTCGTCGTAATCAAGCGGTATTTGAGCGCCAATCAAGTGTAAATAGCGAATCGCTCTATGTATTAAAAGGAAAGTCTGCTTGGCTCGCAACGGCATTTTGTAGCTTTATTTTACTTATCGCTTTTGTAATTCCTATTGCAGTACTTATAAATTACGCCATTACCTACTTTGATAAAGCATGGGATGTAGAGTTTTTTAGTTACGCTTGGCAAAGTTTAAAAGTGGCAGGGGTTGTAAGTGTTATAACCATTACATTGAGTGTTTTTGTGGTTTTTTATCAGCGTGTGGCAAAGCAAACGTATCCGCTTATTCCTGGGCGTTTAGCAAGCACAGGTTATGCGTTGCCAGGAACTGTACTCGCTATTGCGGTTTTGTTACCTCTTACATTGTTAGAGAACACCATTAACACAGCGCTCGAGCCGTATAATTTAGATATTGGCTTACTGCTTACAGGTAGCATTCTTACTATTATTATTGCTTATATTGTTAGGTTTTACGCCATTGCACACGGAGCAATTGAGTCGAGTTTTTTACGTATTAGTCCATCACTTGATATGGCAAGCCAATCAATGGGTAAAAGCCAAGGGCAAACGCTGCGTTTAGTGCATCTACCTTTACTGCGAAGAGGATTGCTCACTGCTGCCTTATTGGTATTTATTGAGTGTATGAAAGAGTTGCCGGCTGCGCTATTGCTCAGACCGTTTAATTTTGAAAGCTTAGCTACTCATGTATTTCAGTATGTAAGTGACGAGCAATTAGAGCTTGCTTCAATATCGGCTTTATTTATTGTTATTGTTGGGTTTATTCCTTTGTATTTTATTAATCGTTCTATGGAGCAGCGTAGTTAAATGAGTAGTTTAATTTTACAAGGCGTGAGCTATCACTATAACGGCACAAAGGTTATTCACGATTTAGATTTAACGGTGGGTAAAGATGAAATTGTTTGTCTACTCGGGGCGAGTGGATGCGGAAAAACAACCACATTAAAAGCGATTGCAGGTTTAATTGAAGCCAAGCAAGGGTCTATTTTTATAGACGGTAAATTAGTGAGTGATGAGCAATCGTTTGTCTCACCTGAGCATCGTAACATCGGCATGATGTTTCAAGACTATGCGTTGTTTCCGCATTTAACGGTGGCAAATAATATCGCATTTGGGCTTAGTAATATGAGCAAAGCTCAAAAGCAGCAACGCGTTGATGAAATGCTTAAGCTTGTACATTTAATTGGCTGTGCTGACAGGTTTCCACACCAGTTATCGGGTGGCCAACAGCAACGCGTCGCTATCGCTCGTGCATTAGCTTATAAACCTAGTTTATTACTCCTTGATGAGCCCTTTTCAAACATCGACACACAAGTACGCTTTGAATTAATTGCCGATATACGTCGAATTATTAAGGCAACTCAAGTATCTGCTGTATTTGTTACACACTCAAAAGAAGAGGCGTTTGCGTTTTCAGATACACTTGCCATTATGCATCGCGGTAAAATTGAGCAACAAGGCACGCCTGAGCAGCTTTTTGCAGCTCCATGTTCAAAGGAGGTTGCAGAGTTTCTGGGTCAGGGCATATACTTAAGCGCAGAAGTGTTAACCGCAACTGAATATAAAACACCATTTGGTTTAGTCGAATCTTATGTTGAGAGTAAGCATAATGTAAGTGCAGGGCTTATATATGTGCGCCCTCATCAAATAGAATTAGTGGCAGATAACCAAAGTGACAAATTCAGCAAGCGAGCTACAATCATAAGTCGTCGCTTTATTGGTTCGGCGTATGTTTATTCGCTTGTTATTGATGAACAAGAAATTGAAGTTGCTGCACAATATGGCCAGTCATTTGAAAATAATGATCAGGTTATAATAAAAATAAAACCTCACACGGTGAATTTTTTCGAATCGTAATTAATTTGTTATTCGCTGTGTTTTTATCTGTAAAACTAAGGAATAACAATGGCGCAAGCGCAATCAGGGATTTGTGCTGAAGCAAACTTACACGGTTTGCACTTATTTTTTAATGTGTTTGATGGTCAAGACGAATCACTTCGCGCAAAGTTAAAACAAGTAAGCGCTATAGAAGAAGAGTTTAGCGATCAATTTTCAGAATCAATGCTCTCTTGTATGGTTGCTATTGGTGCGCAATACTGGCCGCATATCCTCCCTGAATACATTCCAAGCGAATTACAGAGCTTTCCCAATATAACCCATAGCGATCACCAAATGAGCGTACAACCGTGTGATTTATTTGTACAAATTCGCTCTGACCGTGAAGATGTTAACCATTTATTTGCGCTGCAAATTTTAAAATTATTTGCCCCCGATGTAGAGCTGGTGGAGCAAATTCGGAATTTTCGCTTTTTAGATGGTCGTGATTTTAACGGTTTTATTTATGGTGGCGACACCGCACATGGAAGAAAAAAGCGCGCTACGGCTTTAATCAGCAACCCTGGTAGCTTTGAAGATCAGGGGAGTTATATTCATGTTCAGCGTTATAAACATGATTTAACTATGTGGCAGCATTTATCATTGAGTGAGCAAGAGCAAATAATGGGACGTACGCGTCTTGATAACACGCTAATTACCCCAGCGATCGAAACCAGCCATGCTTCGCGAAGTGAGCTAAAAGACGAAGAGGGACAACCGCTACTATTAAATCAAAGCATGCCTTATGGCGACGTGTATGAGCAGGGAATGTTATCAATTACATGCGCTTGTACGGGCACCGCATTTGAAAAAGTACTTAATAGTCGTTTAGGGGAAGGGGATTGCTACGACCACTGGCTTGATTTTACTCAAGCCGATATGGGCTCTGCTTTCTTTGCACCTTCAATAGGGTTTTTAAAACAAATTTAATTTGCTATTAAACCGTATCAAATAAAATGCGAACACGTTCAAGTGTTACATCTATTTCAGATATTTTAGCAGGAGCGATAAAAATAGTGTCATCGCCGGCAATAGTTCCTAGTACGCCATCTGCTTTACCTAATGAATCTAATAAACGTGCAATAAGCTGAGCAGCACCTGGGCTGGTACGAATGATGATCATCATTTCGTTGTGCATAATGTCGATTACTAATTGGCGTAATGGGCTTTTAGCCGTAGGTACACCCATTTCAGCAGGTAAGCAGTAAACCATTTCTTGTTTGGCATTGCGTGTGCGTACAGCGCCAAATTTACTTAACATGCGTGAAACTTTACTCTGACTTATATTGTCAAAACCTTGATCTTTCAACGCATCAACTATTTCGCCTTGAGAGCCAAAATTTTCTTCTTTTAATAGTGATTTAAATGCTTTTACCAGTGCTTCTTGTTTATCTTGTGGTTGCATAGTCTTTATTCGTTTTTGTTATTTATGCCGCAAATTCTACACAAAAATGAATAATTATGCAGCAGTTGTTTAGTTAACTTGCCAGTTTGATGCGTTAAATCACATAAGTTTACGACTATGGTCGAAAATATACTTGAAATAGACAGGATAAATTTGTTTTTAGTCGCTAATTTCATTATCTTAAGAGCCACAAATGTTTCCTACCTCAAATTACGGAGAATTCCAATGAAAGTTGCTGTATTAGGTGCTGCAGGCGGTATCGGCCAAGCGTTGTCTTTATTATTAAAAACAGGCTTACCAGCTGGCTCTGAATTATCACTTTATGATGTTGCACCAGTGGTACCAGGTGTTGCGGTTGACCTTTCTCACATCCCAACAGATGTTAAAGTTGCAGGCTTTGGCGCAGACGATTTAAATAAAGCGCTTGAAGGTTCTGACATCGTTCTTATCCCAGCGGGTATGCCACGTAAACCAGGTATGGATCGTGCTGATTTATTCAATGTAAATGCTGGCATCATTAAAACTTTAGCAGAAGGCATTGTTGCCAGCTGCCCTAAAGCGTTAGTAGGTATTATTACTAACCCAGTAAACGGCACAGTACCAATTGTTGCTGAAGTATTCAAAAAAGCAGGTACTTACGACGCTAAGCGCGTATTCGGTATTACTACGCTTGACGTTATTCGTTCAGAAGCATTTGTTGCTGAACTTAAAGGCGTAGACGTAGCAACTGTAAAAGTACCAGTAATTGGTGGTCACTCAGGCACAACTATTCTGCCTCTACTTTCTCAAGTTGAAGGTGTTTCTTTCACAGATGAAGAAGTTGCTGCACTTACTCCACGTATCCAAAATGCGGGTACTGAAGTTGTAAATGCTAAAGCAGGCGGTGGTTCAGCTACGCTATCTATGGGTGCTGCTGCAGCTCGTTTTTGTATGTCTTTAGTTAAAGGCCTACAAGGTGAAGAAGTTGTAGATTACGCTTACGTTGCTGTTGAAAATGGCGATGCAGAGTACTTTGCACATCCAGTACGTTTAGGTAAAAACGGCGTAGAAGAAATTCTTTCTTACGGCGAACTAAGCGCATTTGAAACAAAAGCAAAAAATGACATGCTTGAAACTCTGAAAAAAGACATCAAAGAAGGTGTTGATTTCATGGCGTAATAGCCAGTTTGAGCGATACCAATTGCATTAAATAAATGAGCAGTTATTACGATGGATAAATAGCTCGTTAGCAAGGCAAATATTACGATGTATAGTTGTTCTATATAAATAATATTTAACGCAGCTAATGAGTTATTTAGCCCGAAAGAATGCTTAATGTTTTGATAAAATTGGTATATAAAAAAGCCTGCATTTGCAGGCTTTTTTATTGCTCAGAATTAATGTCACACTGTGTAACTAGTTAAAACTAGTGGTCGCGGTCAACCGCAATACGGGCAAGGCTTATAAGTGCTTGCTTATAGTCAGACTCAGCTAAAAAGTCTAAACAGGCAATGGCTTTTTCGGCCTCAAGCTCTGCTTTTTGCATTGTAAACTCAAGCGCATTAGTTTGTTTTAGTGCAGTTAAAATTTCTTCTAAATGCTCCATACCATTACTGTGCTCTATTGCATCACGAATGAGCTGCGTTTGCTGCTCGCTACCATGTTGCATAGCATAAATAAGCGGAAGGGTTGGTTTGCCTTCAGCTAAATCATCGCCAATGTTTTTACCTAGCTGCTCAGCATCTGCATTGTAATCGAGTACGTCATCTACTAGTTGAAACGCAGTACCTAAATGCATACCGTATAGGTTTAGTGCATCAAGTGTCGCTTGGTCTTGCTCTGTGATAATGGCAGCAAGGCCTGTAGCTGCTTCAAATAATTTAGCTGTTTTAGAGTAAATAACCTGCATATAGCTGGCTTCAGTCGTATCTGGGTCATTGCAGTTCATCAGCTGCAATACTTCACCTTCAGCAATAATGTTTGTTGCATCGGCAAGTACTTGCATAATCTGCATTTTTCCAAGGCCAACCATAAGCTGAAATGAGCGAGTGTAAATAAAGTCACCAACCAATACGCTAGCAGCATTACCAAATTCAGCATTTGCTGTAGGCGTGCCACGTCGTAAGTTTGATTCATCTACAACATCATCATGCAATAGCGTTGCTGTATGGATAAACTCAACAATTGTTGCAAGTGTTATGTGATCTTTACCCTGATAACCGAGCGCTTTGGCTGCTAAAATAGCCAGCATTGGACGAACGCGTTTGCCGCCACTGCTAACTATATATAAACCAAGCTGATTAACTAACGCCACATCTGAGCGCATTTGCGCATGTATAAGTTGATTGACGTCATTCATATCGCTTTCGATTAACGCCTGGATAGCTTTTATATCCATTGATCTCCGAGCCAATTTTTATGTGTGAACGGCGCAGATTGTACAACAAAAAATGCACTAGCTCGATATTTTGTGACGATTGATTGAAAAAACACTATTAAAGTACTTAATTTAGACTGAATTAGCCAAGATAACTGATTAATTGATAATCAATATACAGTTTATGGTGTGCTTAGATATTGAGCTGTGAGGGTCATATTTGAGTACATTAATTTATTTCGGCTAAGAGTTAAAAAGCGCTTGGCAAAAGGGCCAATTAATATAAAATGGGGTAAATATTGAATTGCTCTCAAAACAGCTACTTTTTATTCATTTTAATTACAAAATAGGCTTGCTAGTTATTTCGCGTTAGCGTAAACTTCGCGCCCTATCGAAGAATATTTTAGTTGCGCCGATTTGAGGGTGCACAGACGGAGTTAATTATGTACGCGGTTTTCCAAAGTGGTGGTAAACAGCATCGTGTGACTGAAGGTCAAACGATTCGTCTTGAAAAATTAGACGTTGAAACTGGTGCGGCAGTAGAATTTGATTCAGTACTTTTAGTTGCTGATGGTGAGAAAATCGAGATCGGTGTACCGTTCGTAAACGGTGGCAAGATAACAGCTGAGGTTGTTTCACATGGTCGCGGTGAGAAGATTAAGGTTGTTAAATTTAGACGCCGTAAGCATTCTCGTAAGCAAATGGGCCATCGTCAATGGTTCACTGAAGTTAAAATCACTAGCATTAGCGCTTAATTAGAGGTACTTAGAAATGGCACATAAAAAAGCAGCTGGTAGTACTCGTAACGGTCGCGATTCAGAAAGCAAACGCCTAGGTGTTAAGCGTTTTGGTGGCGAATCAGTTCTAGCGGGTAGCATCATTGTTCGTCAGCGTGGAACTCGTTTCCACCCTGGTACTAACGTAGGTATCGGTAAAGACCACACTATCTTCGCAAAAGCAGATGGTAAAGTTCAGTTTGAACAAAAAGGTCCTTTAAACCGTAAATACGTAACTATCGTAACTGAGTAATCAGTAAGGTAGTTAAAAACCCCGCCTTTGCGGGGTTTTTTGTTTTGTAGTCAGCCAATATATACCCAAGCCTGCATTTGTGCTGGCTTGGGTATATAATAGAGTTATTAAACAAGCCAATCCCTAAAGTGAGTAATCATGAAGTTTGTAGATGAAGTAGAAATTCGCGCAGAAGCTGGAGACGGTGGCAGCGGCATCGTGTCTTTCCGTCGTGAAAAATATGTTCCAGATGGTGGACCAGACGGCGGTGACGGTGGAGACGGTGGTAGTGTTTATCTACAAGCTGATGAAAACTTAAATACCTTAATTGATTATCAGTTTGAGCGCTTCCATAGAGCTGAACGTGGTACTAACGGTCGTAGCCGTAACTGTACAGGCCGAAAAGCTGATGACTTGTTTGTTATGGTGCCTGTAGGCACGCGCATCATGGATGTTGATACCCAAGAGGGACTTGGCGATTTAACGCAACATGGTCAACGAATTTTGGTTGCAAAAGGTGGTTTCCACGGCTTGGGGAATGCGCGTTTTAAATCAAGTACTAACCGAGCACCTCGTCAAAAAACATTAGGCACACCAGGTGAAGTACGTAACTTAAAATTAGAGTTACTATTATTAGCTGATGTTGGTTTACTTGGATTACCAAATGCCGGTAAATCTACGTTTATCCGCAGTGTATCTGCAGCAAGACCAAAAGTAGCTGATTACCCATTCACGACGCTTATTCCTAATTTAGGTGTAGTACGTCCTGAAGCAAATAAATCATTTGTTATAGCCGATATTCCGGGTCTAATTGAAGGTGCATCTGATGGCGCAGGCCTAGGTATTCGCTTTTTGAAACATTTAGAGCGTTGTCGTGTGTTATTACACATCATTGATGTAATGCCGGTAGATGGTTCAAACCCTGTTGATAATGCGTTTTCGATTATTAACGAACTGCACCAATACAGCCCTAAATTAGCTGAGAAGCCACGCTGGTTAGTATTTAATAAAATAGATTTATTACCAGAGGATGAAGCAAAAGCGTTATGCGAATCGATTGCAGAAGAGCTGGGCGAAACTGAAAATATCTATCACATTTCAGCAATTAATAAACTTAACACTCAACCATTAATCCACAACATAATGACACTACTTGATAGCATGCCTAAAGAGAAGTTTGTACAAGTGGAAGATGAAGAAGTTGAATTTAAGTGGGATACCTATCATGAAAAAGCCACTAAAGGTAAGGGCAATGATGATGATTGGGATGACTGGGATGAAGATGATTACGACGTAGAAGTTGTCTACGAGCGTTAATTAAATAGAATTTACTAAAAAGGAGCTTATGCTCCTTTTTCTTTGTTTAAGAATAAAGTACTAGGTGTTTATTATGATAATTTCAATGATAGCAGCAATGGCAAATAACCGTGTAATTGGTCTAGATAATAAAATGCCATGGCATTTACCTGCAGATCTTCAGCATTTTAAAAAGGTCACTACGGGTAAGCCTGTGATCATGGGTCGTAAAACTTTTGAGTCTATAGGCCGTCCATTACCTGGGCGCCGTAATATTATTATTACTCGAAACAGCGAATATACTGCACAGGGTATTGAAGTAGTAACTACGCCAGATGCCGCATTAGAACTCGTTGCTACTGCTGAAGAAGTAATGATTATTGGTGGTGGTAATATCTATGAGCAATTTTTACCAAAAGCAGAGCGCCTGTATCTAACTTTTATTGATTTAGATGTTAAAGGCGATACACAGTTTCCTGATTACAATAAAGTTGCTAATTGGTACGTGAAAGAAGAGCAAGAAAACCATCCGGATGACAAGAGTTTATCTAGTTATAAATTCGTAACTTTATATAAAGAACGTTAACATTATTGCGTAAATTTTGATAGATTGATATAATATTCGATAGTCTATATAAGAACAAAGTATTATAAAGGGTTTGTCATGTTTAAATTACCAAAGCTAGTTGCACTTACTGCCGTTGTAGCTGTTAGTTCGTTTTCGTATACAGCACCTGTAAATGCTGAAGATCAATTAGAGGTATCTATTTGTGAATATATTGCGGCAGACGATAAAAACCGATTACGCAGCAAGCTTAAAAGCTCTCGTGTAAAAATTCGTAATATTTATGATGCAGTACAATGTAATGGTAATAACTTATTACGTCATGCTGTTGCTAGTAATGCAGTAGATACTGGTGAGTATATAGTTAAAAACTTATCAAAAAGTGCGTTAACAGATGGTGCTGATATTGCTTGGGCTGAAGGGAATTTTGCCAGCTCACCACTTATTGCAGTAATTAAAGAGCGTGCAGGTCTTTAATTATAAAAAGGTTTTGCAACGCTACCTTTAGTTAGAAATTTATTGGTCTGGGTTTGTTATTTATAGCAAACCCAAGCTTTTTTCATTTAGCTAATGTAATCTCACCCCACAACAAAATCATTAATAAACTTCATAACTTACCTGCTCATTTTAAATAACCAAAAATGTAGAGTCTTTATTTAATAAACAGCTTCAAATTTACTTCTTCAAAAGAGGTAACTTTATTCAGCTGGTATCTATTTTGTATCTGCTAGTTTGTACCAATACGCAATAATACTTAATTATTTTGCGGGGCTAAACGTGTCGCACCTGTGTTAAAAATTCTGATTTAGAACAACTAAGTAGCGAATTTTTTGCCTAGCTATCAACACGTTTTTCCATCCTAAAAATAGATCACTTAATTAAGCGAATTGATATTATTTACAAACTTAATCACTAAGGACAGATATGAAAGCTGTAATTCCAGTAGCTGGCTTAGGGACGAGAATGCTCCCTATGACAAAAGCTATCCCAAAAGAAATGCTCCCAATAGTCGATAAGCCTCTAATTCAATATATTGTCAGCGAATGTGTGTCCGCTGGTATTAAAGATATTGTGTTAGTTACGCATAGCTCTAAAAATGCAATCGAAAACCACTTTGATACAAGTTATGAACTAGAAGCGACTCTTGAGAAGCGTGTTAAACGAGCTTTATTAGATGAAATTCGCTCTATTTGTCCAAATGATGTAACTATTATGAGTGTACGCCAAGGTGAAGCTAAAGGGCTTGGACATGCTATTTTATGCGCTAAACCAATAGTTGGTGATAACAACTTTGTTGTGCTCCTGCCTGATGTGATACTTGATGCCTATACTGCGGATCAAGAAACTGAAAACTTAGCGGCCATGATTAAACGCTTTAAAGAAACTCAAGCAAGCCAAATAATGCTTGAGCCAGTAGCTAAAGAAGACGTTAGTAAATATGGTATTGCGGATATTAATGGGGTTGAGTTAATGCCAGGTAAAAGTGCTGCAATAAAAGCAATGGTTGAAAAACCTGATGCAGATTTAGCGCCTTCTAATCTAGCTGTTGTAGGGCGATATGTACTGAGTAAGAATATTTGGCCTCTACTTGCAAAAACGTCTGTAGGTGCTGGCGGTGAAATACAACTTACAGATTCTATTGACGCATTAATGGCACAAGAAACCGTTGAAGCATTTCATATGAGTGGTCGCTCTCACGATTGTGGAGACAAGTTAGGCTACTTAAAAGCAATTGTTGAGTACAGTCTGCGAGATGAAAAACTAGGTAATGATTTTTCAAGTTTTATAAATGATTTGAATTTACCTTAATACAGAGCGTATTCTTCGTTCTATGGTAGGCTATTTTGAGCTACTAAGTTAGCCGTACTTTTTATACCTAGTAGTGTAGGCTACGTAGTACGATTGTTACTTATTCTGTATTAATCTTTTCAAGGAATTACCATGATTGAGCAAGGCCAAGAATTACCAGCAGTGACGTTAACGCAATTAACTGACGACGGTATGCAATCTCTTACAAATAAAGAATTGTTTGAAGGTAAAAAAGTCGTGTTATTTGCAGTACCTGGTGCGTTTACACCAACGTGTTCAAATGCCCATTTACCTGAATTTATTACCCTTGCTGATAAAATTAAAGCAAAAGGTGTTGATGCTATTTACTGTGTATCTGTTAATGATGCATTTGTTATGAAAGCATGGGGTGACTCACAAAACGCGCAAGAAATTACAATGCTTGGGGATGGCGATGGAAGTTTCACTAAATCTTTAGGGCTTGATAAAGATACTGCTAGTTTTGGTGGTATACGTTCAACGCGTTACGCTATGATTATTGAAAATGCGCTAGTAACAGGTTTATTTGTAGAACAAGACAAAGAGTTTGTTGTAAGCCGCGCAGAATCAGTACTAGAGAAGCTATAACAGTAATAAAGTGTAGATTTTAGTTTTAACTAATCTGCTAGTTATTATTGAAAAACCGATGTTGGCAGCAACATCGGTTTTTTTATTAAAGGCCCAAACTTTAAATTACGGTTGGTATTGCCCGCTAAGCGTTAAACCAGAGAAAGTGCTATAAGCGTTAACGCTTAAGTGCCAAGTACCTGCTTGTGGATTAGTAAATGTACATGTTTCTGCATTGCCATTTTTATAAGGGCGGCAATCGTATGAGCTTGCTGTTGGTTGGCTACCGTATTTTACAAATAAATCAGCATCGCCACTGCCACCCGATGTTGTTACTGTAAACGTACTCATTCCAGCTGGTACATCTAACGTGTAATGTTTCCACTGCCCAGTATTGGCTGACACATCGCTTATAGTGCCGCCACCTGCTTGTGGAGTACCTGAACCGCCACCCGATGATGAACCACCAGTAATATTACCTACCAAGGTAACAGCTGAATACGCAGAGTAGCCGTTAAGCATTACGTGGTAAGTTCCCGCAGTAGGGTTATCAATAGAACACTCTTCGCTATTACCGCCTTTATATGGACGACAATCATAGGTAGTAGTTGTAGGTTTACTGCCTGCACGTACGTATAAATCAGCATCACCAGTACCACCACTCATAGTGAATGTTACGTTAGTTGCACCGCTTGGTACTGTCATCGTGTAAAATGCTTGTGCATTTGCAGCCCCACTTAAACCTGTTTTAGCTTCACCATTAATAAGCTCGCTATCGCCACCGGTAGGTGGAGTAGTGCCGCCACTTGCTGCTGCAACAGCTGCGGCAGCATCAACAATACCCGTACCACAGCTAGTACATGTTGCAGGGAACGAACGGGTAGTTGATTTTAAAATACTTTCTATTTCGTCAGGCGTTGCATCTGGCTTTGCTTGCTTAATAAGTGCCGCAACACCTGCTACGTGGGGCGCAGCCATTGATGTACCTTGTGAAAAGCCATAGCTGTCGCTTGAAGGTGTAGACGAACCTGAATTGTAAGTTGATAGAACGCCTTCAGAGTCGTTTGCAAAGCTTTGTGCGCCACCTGGTGCTGCAACATCAATATTGCTACCGTAGTTTGAGTAATAAGCTCTGCCGCCATTACGGCCCACTGAGGCTACGTTTACTACACCGTTACAGTTACCTGGGTTGTAGTTTGCTGAGTTATCGTTATCGTTACCTGCAGCAATAACTACCACAGTGCCGTTACTACGTGCTGTGTTAATTGCATTTTGAGTTGTAGAGCTACATGAACCGCTCCCACCTAAACTCATATTAATTACATCAGCAGGGTTTGAGTTAGCAGGAATACCTGAAACACTTCCACCAGATGCCCAAATAATACCGTCTGCAATATCAGAGGTTAAACCACCACACTTACCTAGTACACGAACAGGCACTACTTTTGCGTTATAAGCTACGCCTGCAACACCTTCACCGTTATTGGTTACCGCAGCAACTGTGCCGGCTACGTGCGTGCCATGCCAGCTAGAGTTTTGTGCACCGTTAGTACCACATTCATTCGCAGCAACTGCATCACCAGGATCACGTGCATCGCTATCGCGACCACCACCGTCATTAGCTACCGAAAGGTTAGAGATCATATCGTAACCCGGTAAAATATTAGCGTTTAAATCAGCATGAGGGCGGTAGCCCGTATCTAGTACAGCTACAACTACACCGCTACCCGTTGCGGTATCCCATGCGGTCGGTAAGTTTAAACCACCGGCTTGCTCGTAGTAGTGCCATTGGTCATCAAAACGTGGATCGTTAGGAGTTGAAAACGGCTTTAGCATTTGATCCACTTCAATGTATTCAACATTGCCAGAATCAACCATTTCTTGCATAAACTCTTGGGCCTCAGCCGCACTTAATTTTTTATCAGCACGCATTACGTGATGATTATTAAGTGCCATTGCACGAACGTATTTTGCTTTTACTTTGCCTTTTTTAGAAGCGAAGTTTTTAACAAAGCTTTGTGCGCGCTTTTTCATGCTAGCTGGGCTTGCGTCTGCAGTTGAGAGGCTCGCCATTTCGTTATTATTTTTATATTTAATAATGAACTGAGTTTCGAAACCGCCTTGGCTTTGTAGTTTAGCCGATGTTTCAGCCATTGAACTTGAAACTGATTGAGCCATGCCAGATGTTGCAGCAAAAAGCGTACTAACTGTAATTGCAATTGCGCATCTTTTAAAAGTTTTACTTGTTGTCATAATTATCCCTAGATTTTTATTTATTATTTCGTGATGTAGGATCACGATGCGGGAACAAAAGTAAACGATCTGTTAATTAGGTTAAAATATCAATTTATTATGTACCTCTTTCATTTAGTTATAACTCAGGTTTTTAGCGGTTTACTCGTTGTTTAGTATTTGTCATATAAATTAAAAATAAGTATAAAGGGTTGGTTTGTTGTGCGGGTAATTATTCCCGACTTATTACTGATGCGTTTTTGTTGTGTTATTGCTAATAATTTAAATGCTACGTTGTTAGCTATCAAACTTTGCTATAATCGGAAAAATTTTTTAGTAGGGTAAAATAATGAGTCAAGTAGATGTAATTGTAATAGGTGCGGGAGCTGCAGGATTAATGTGTGCAGCGCAAGCTGGATACCGTGGCCGAAGCGTTACAGTACTTGATATGGGGAAAAAACCAGGTCGTAAAATTTTAATAAGTGGTGGTGGGCGTTGTAATTTTACAAATGAAAACGCAACCCCTGATAACTACTTATGCGCAAATGCTCATTTTGTTAAATCATGTTTAAGTCGCTATACACAGCATGACTTTATTGAGCTGGTAGACAGACATGGCTTGGCGTATCACCATAAAACACTAGGTCAGCTTTTTTGCGATAACAATGCACAAGACATTGTTGATATTTTACTGACCGAATGTGAGTGGGCCGGGGTAAATATAAAACTACGCAGTGAAGTGATCAGCGTATCAAAAACCGAAACCGGCTATAGCGTTACCACAGAGCAAGAAACCTTAAGCTGTGAGTCGTTAGTTATAGCATCAGGTGGCTTAACTATGCCAAAACTAGGGGCTACACCAATAGGTTATAAAATTGCAGAGCAGTTTGGCTTAAGCGTGTTACCAACTATGGCTGCACTTGTACCATTTACTTTGCATCAGCATGATAAAGAGCGTTTTGAAGGGCTCTCGGGAATTAGCATTCCCTGTGAAGTTTCAAGCGAAGACGGCACCGTATTTAAAGAAAACATCCTCTTTACTCACCGAGGGTTATCGGGCCCAGCAATATTGCAAATAAGCTCATTTTGGCGAGCAGGGCAGGCTGTAATTATAAACCTATTACCTGAAATTGATTTAAGGCAGCAACTTGCTGATTGGCGAGAAACGCAAGCCCAAAAGTCTTTAAAAAATAGCCTTGCGACTATTTTACCTAAACGCTTTATAGAAATACTGCACGAAAGCAAAGCGATACCAGATTGTAATATTAATCAGCTTACCCATGCTCAAATAGATGAGCTGGTAAATTACATTCACGCTTGGCAAATTAAACCCAATGGCACAGAAGGTTATAGAACAGCAGAAGTAACATTGGGCGGTGTAGATACCGACGAGTTGAGCTCAAAAACCTTTGAAGCTAAAAAAGCTAAAGGCCTATACTTTATAGGCGAAGTAACTGACGTAACAGGGTGGCTTGGAGGCTACAACTTCCAATATGCGTGGAGCTGTGGATTTGCTTGTGGGCAGCACGCTTAAGTTTAGGCTATAAACCCATCTAAGTAAGTTGATTGAGCGATAACGGTTGAATCGTTATCGCTAACACATACTTTATTGCGTCCATTATTTTTAGCCTTATATAGCGCTGTATCAGCCCGCTCCAGTAGTTTTAGCACTGTATCGTCTTTTTGTATCGTTGCTAATCCAATACTTATAGTAAATGCTACATTTGTAACTGTGTTTTCGGCAATATACTTTATCAGGTCATCGGCTTTTTTAGCGCTATCATTTAAAGAGGTGTTGGATAAAATAATAGTGAATTCTTCTCCACCCCATCGCGCAATAAGTGCGTCATTTCCCATACGGCTTTTTAATATTTTTGCAAATTCAGTTAGCACGTTATCACCAACCAAATGCCCGTAGGTATCGTTTATATTTTTGAAGTGATCTATATCGCAAATAAGTAAGCAATGTGGGGTTTTAAAAACGTCATTTTTAGCAATTAACTGTGATAATTCAAAATCAAATTTTTGCCTGTTATAAAGCCCCGTTAACTTATCGGTTTCTGCTAAGTGTTGAATTTCTAAGTTACGGATAGATAATCGAGTGTATGCCAAAAACCGTGTTTTTTCGTAAAACCTAAAAATTAAAATATGAGCAAGGCTTACCTCTATAAGATTAAATAAAGAGCCTAAGCCAATTGTTACAGTTTGCTGTTGTTGTAAATACACAAGATACGCACAAATAGCAAAAGCGACTATACTAAATAGGCTTCCCCAGTTCCTTCCAACTAAAAAAAAGCTAAAAGGCGGGATCAACGTTGCCCAAAATAAAGAATGCGCATGTCCGCCTACAGAAATCACAAACAGCATTATTAAGCTAACAACCATAAGGGCAACGGCCCATGCTGCTGCATTTACGTTGGCTGTTTTATTAAACCAAGTATAGATACCTAGTGATATAGTCAGCCCTAGGGCATCAATTAAAGCAATGTCATAGCTTTTAAAATAAAAAAGATTGAGGAGTGTTAAAACTAAAAAGTAACATGTAGTTATTAGTAAAGAGTGGGCTATTAAACGAGTACGCCAAAAGTCTTTATGATCTTTAGGGTATTGCGGAAACTCCTTATACCAAAAACCTAGCATACCAAATAATCCTTGAGTCCATTAATTTAAAGATTATTACCTATATAAGATTTTTATTATAGCTTTTTAACTTTGATTAAAAGAGTATTACAGGTTGGAAGTGAGTTATTTATATAAAAGCTTAACGGGTTAAACGCTAACCACGCTAAGCTTTATAATAATTCAGGTTAGAGCTGAATAGTTAACTATTTATAGCAGGGCGATAATCACTCTTAACGCCTGCGTAATTAGGGCCAAATATAGAAAGTCCTTTTGGTGTTGTAAACTCAACAGGTGCTGGCAAAATAATAACGGATACAGGCATACCTATTTCATAATTTGGGTTGGTGATTGGCGTACCCGCTTGTGTGTTTAGGCAACAAATTAAATCAGGGATGGTAACGTGTACTTCTTTATTTAAAAACGCAGCCATATTTTCGTTTTTAACCGTAATTTTATAACTGTTACCAGCAAACTCGCCAGTGCCAGCAAGCATAACTTCGCCTATGGTAAAGCCTTCAAGTGTTTTAAATTCAAACTCACTAACAATTCCTTCAAACGCGACAAATCCATTACCTTGCTCGGCAACTACATTAATAGTGTTTTCATTTGAGTTGTTGGCTTCACGCATGGCTCTTCCAAGCTTTAATGCTTTACTTATCGTGCCGTGAATAACCGCATCTTTCATCTGGTCAATAGGAAGAATATGATCAATGGCCGCGATGTCGTTACGGCTTATTTTGGCAAGGGCACGGACTACAGTTTCAGCGCGTAAGTCATCCATAACGTTTTCACAAATAAAGCATTCGCCAAATTCGTTTGCGGTAATAATTGGTGCTGCGGGTAAATTATTTAAATAATAGGTTGAGTGGGTAATTTCAGGAACTGCTCGTCCAGCAGGGTCGGCATCAATGATGTAGCCGTCAAACATAGCCGCTAAATAAAACGATACCGCAGTGTTAGCGCCACCTAGTTCGCAACAAATCGTTCCGTAAATAGATTCTTTACCCATGTACTCAAGGGCGCGATCGTAGGCCGCTAAAATAGAATGCTTACCTGTACGTGGGAGATTAGCGTAAGCGCGCTCTTCCGTATCTGTTAGTGGCGAGATTGCCCCTAAAATATAAGGTGTGCATACAAGCTCGCCTGCGGGTACTTCATCTGCGCTAATAAGTTTAAACGTTTTACCTAGTGCAAGGGCTTCGTCAATGTAATTTATGCCTTCACTTAGCTCACCGCCACCACCGGTACCTAAAATGGCGCAGCCGTATAAAATATCAATTAGTTGTTCACGATTAAGAATTTGCATGTGTGTATCGCTATTGGTTATCTAAAAAAAGAGGCTGCCTTAAGATTGTTTAAAGCAGCTATTTGAGAGTTGAAATTAAAAGTCGTAGCTTAGCTCTACGCCGTAACTACGTGGTTTATTAGGTTGGCGCGCAAGTTCAGTAATCCCGTCGCCATATAAAAAAATATCTTCAATGGCACGCTCATCAGTGAGGTTGTCTACGTAAACTTGCACTGTCCATTGCTCAGATTTAATGCCAATCCCGGCATTGAGGTAGGTGTAGCGTGATGACTCTACATCTGGAATATCAATGCTGAAGGTTTTAGGCCCTTCTATTAATACCTCAGCGCGGGAAAACAGTGACCACTGACCATTTAATTGCGTATTATGATTGGCCGATATGCTGTAGTTGTATTCAGGAACCCAAAACTGTGGTCTGCCAGTAAGCTCAGGGCGCAGTGCAAAGCTTTTTATTTCTGAATCAATAATACCGGCGCTTAGGTTTATGCTTAAATTGCTGGTGGCTGCATAGGCGGCTTCTAGCTCTAAGCCTTTGGTTTGTACTTCATCAATTGATAGATTTTCGAGGGTGAAGGTATCTACATTAAACTGCGTAAACTGAGCATCGTCTTGGTCAATAATAAACGCAGCTCCATTAAGGGTTACTTTGCTATCAAACAAAGATGTTTTAAAACCCATTTCGTAGCTATCAGACACTTCTTGATCAAAGGTACGGCTAATTCCTTCTGCAGGCTCATTAAAGCCGCCACTTCTAAATCCGTGCGAATAACCCGTATAAAGTAAAAAGTCATCCGTAACTTGGTATCCTAAAGTTACTTTTGGCTGTAGTTGGCTAAACGACTTTTTAGCGTAAGTATCTGTTTTATTAGTTGGGTCGAACGATTCACGGGTATCGTGATCGTAACGTAGTGCGCCGGTTAGCTCTAACTGCGAGGTAATATCGTAGTTAAATTGCCCCGCAAGAGCCCACGCATCACTGCTGTTATTATCGATAATAGATAAGTAAGGTTCATCGTTTGCAAAGTCTTTACGGGTGAGTATTTGTGCATCCGTAAAGTCATTATAAAAAAGTACCGCAGTGTCGCGGTCGCGCTGTTGATAAAATGCCGACACAGACCATCTAAACTCCTGATCTGACTGGGATATAAATCGAGATTCAACAGTTAACGATTCAATGTCGTATAACCCTTCAGTTCCAAATGGGGCTCTAAACAAGCCATCTTCATCTATAAAAGTTGCATCAGCTGAGTAGTCCCCATCGTAAAAATGTTCATTTTCAGAATTGCTGTAAGCGGTAACAAATTCAAATTTACCTAAATCGTAATGTTGCGTCAGCTTAGCGCTTAGCTCATATACATCACGCTCATCTTCGTTAATAATATTTTGTGAGGTATTAATAGAGAAGTCTTCAATGGTGTCATCGTTTACGCTTTGATAGTAAGCAAAACCTGCTTCGCTTGACGTGTATTTACCTCTAAGGTTTATTGATGTGTCTTCAGTCAATTCAAATTCTAATTGCGAAAATACAGATTGTTCTTTTAATGGATCGGCTTTATCACCCGTGTAAGTATTTTTAATAAGGCCATCGGTATCTTTTATATAACCACCGGCTCTAAAATAAGCCGTGTTTTCATCATTTAACGACCCTGACACAACTGCATTTAGGTTATAAGTATTACCATTACCAATTGAGCCTTTAACTTTACCTTCAAAGTCTTCAATAGGTTTTTTTGTCGTAACAATAACCGCGCCACCAATAGCGCCTCTGCCGTATAACGCGCCCTGCGCGCCACGCATAACTTCAATGCGCTCAATATCTACTAAGTCTTGGTTAATAAACTCTAAATCGGGGGCGGTTACACCATCAACAACAAACGCCAGTGGCGGATCGCCTACTTGCGGTGTAATTAACCCTCGAATAGTTATGCGCGCAAGGCCGGGTCTAAAGTTATCAAGTTGCGATAGATTAGGCGTTAAATTAGCAACATCACGAAAGCTGGTAATACGAGATTTTTCAATCGTATCGGCGCTAAAGGCGGTAACAGAGTCTGGCACGTTTTGAATTGACTCAACACGTCCTCGAGAGATAACAGAAATTTTTTCGATAGTGTTGGCTGTATTATTTTGTTCTTGTGCATTAACGTGTGACAAGCACGATAAACTCACCGCCGATGCTAAAAGCGTTTTATGGAATTTTGTTCTATTGTATCTGCTCATGTTATATGTCCTAATGTCACGACTAAGGTAATGTTTTTAACGTACAAACATTGTCGCTTTTTCAGACAAAATAATATTTTGTAAAACCTCAAATGAGGACAAACATATTGTGAAAATATCTAGCAGGCGCTAAGTTTTATGTACATTTTGACAATAGGTTTACAAAATTAATTATTTTTCAATGTGAAACCAGTTATGAAAAAAACGATAAAAATAGACAGATATAACCAAAAAATATTAGCAATAGTGCATCTTACTGCCGATCTCACTAATGTAGAGTTAGCAGAGCGAGTAAACCTTTCTCCCAGCGCTTGTTTTCAACGCGTTAAAGCATTAAAAGAAGCTGGGTATTTTCGTACATTTCATGCCGATATTAATCTTGAACAAATATGTGAGCATGTGTTTGCTTATATGGAATTTACGCTTGAGGACAATAATTTAGCTGCTAGGCGTAAGTTTTTAGCTGAAATACACGATATCCCTGAAATAATGGATTGCATGCAGTTAAGTGGTGATATTGATTATATTTCGTTTTGTTGTTTTGCAGATATTCAGGCGCTTAACGCAATGTGCGATAAGTTAACGGGCAGTAGTAATTATACGATTAAAAAATTAACCACACGTATCGTGCTTGAGCGAGCCAAGTTCTTTTTAGGCTACCCGCTTGAAAAGCTAAGATGGCGAGACGAAATGAAAATAGAAGAAGACGAACAAGGCGCTGATTAGCGCCTTGATTAGTTATAAGTGCTTATTAACTGGTTTTGGTTTAATTACCTTTACAAAAAAAGTATAAATAATTGCGGTTAAAATAATGGCATCAATAACGGTAATGCCACTCAATGACACGTTAAATATCGCCCCATTACACACTGCAAATGCCGCACCTACAAACCAAGCCGTAAATGCAGGTACAGAAAAGCGCGCGTTATTGGTAAGCGTACTGGCGTTGTACGCATCAGGCTTTATAAATAATGCATCAACAATAATAACGCCTGCAACGGGCACAAAAATATCTGACAAAAATGCTAAAAAGCTAATAAACATATCTAAAATATTTATAAATGCCGCGCCAATTCCTACTAGCCCTAATAAAACAATAACCCACTTTTTATGCCAATGCGGAAAAGTTGCCTCTACACTGAGTGCGGTACTGTATAAGTTTAGTGAATTTAAAATCCAACTTCCTGCAATCACAATAAAAAAAGCCGAAAATCCTAGGTTGAGCGCAAGCATTAAACTGAGTATTTCGGTTTCTTGCATGGCGGCTGCTGCAAATACAGCTACAAAAATAACGAGCAGTTCAATAATCATATAAGCAATAAAAGAGGTGTATATGCCGCCACGTTTTTGTTTAGAAAAACGGGTTATATCGGGCAAGATAATTGCGCCAATAATAACGCCACCAACAATGGCGGCTACACCATCTTCAAGTGATAAGTCTGCTGACTTTTCTAAATTAATAAAATCAATAAATGGCATGTTATCTAATGCGCCAAATAGCATCATTGCGGTCACAACAGCTAAAATGGGGATCATAATAGAGGCCAGTACATTAATAGCTTTAAATCCGTATAATGTGGTTATGAGCATGGCGCAGCCAGCAGCTATATCAATTGGCCACTCAGGCATAATAATATTAAATTCAGCGCTCAGTAGGCGTACTACTGCATTCGAAAACAAGTCAATATTTACTCCAAACCAGCCAATTAATGACAAAGCAAAAGCTATATTTACAATGCCAGCACCTGCATTACCAAAGGCTATTTTTACTAACAGATAAGAGCTTAAGCGACTTTTTACACCTATTGTGCCCATGGCACCGCCAATTACGGTTAAAATGATAGATCCAATAACTAATGCCCAAAGTGTATTACTCACACTTGAACTTTGATGAATTTCTAAGCCGGTTATAAATGTGGGTAATGAAAAGCTTAGCATTGCAGCAATTGCGGCAATACGTGGCCAAGCAACTTGTTCGCTTGTGCATATGGCGTGGGGATCTTTCTCGTTGGGCATTACCTGTTCTCTTATTTTTATATCTTTAATATTACTATACGCTGCTGGCGTGCAAAATTTTCTATTATTGGTGTGGTATTCAAAAGATTAGGTTTAAAAAAATGGCTGTAAAAAAATATTATTTTGTTAAGTTGATAACCCTTTTTGAGGTGAATTAAATCCAGCGCAAAAAAAACCGCCAAGCTGGCGGTTAAAAGGTCTACACAACACTGTAAAAGTTATAACTACATAGTTACTTTAATAGTTCGAGCACATCAAAACAGGCACCCATTGTATGGTAATCAGTTTTACCTATTGGGCTTTTCATCGTGTCTATTTTTTTATTGTCAGCGGTTAAAATTCTAAACCAGGCTCCGTATTTATGATCAACTAAATGCTGCCACGAATACTGCCAAATTTTGTCATACCATTGCTGATATTTTTCATCCCCTGTTGCTTGATAAAGATACGCTGCACAACACAGAGTTTCGGCTTGAACCCAAAAGTATTTATCGTCATCGCAAATAGTTTTATCAGGGGCAAAGCCGTAGCAAATACCGCCGTGCTTTTTATCCCATGCTACATTTATTGAGTTATCAAATAAGGCTTGAGCGCGTTCAATAAGCCATTTTTGTGGCTTATGCTTATTTAAAAACATAAGCAGTTTTGACCACTCTGTTTGATGGCCAGGTTGAAAGCCCCACGGACGAAATAAATTTTTAGGATCGTCTTTGTTGTACTCTAAATCGACCTGCCAATTTATATCGTAATGCTCCCAAATAAGCCCACCCATTAAACTAGCTTGGCGGTTAACCATGTTGTCGGCAAGTGTGAGCGCACGGTTTAAAAATATTTCGTCTCTTGTGGCTTCATAAGCTGCAATAAGTGCTTCACAAGTATGCATATTGGCATTTTGGCCGCGGTATGAATCACATTTTGTGAAGTCGCTGTTATGCTGATCTTTATATAAACCGGCTTTTGCATCCCAAAAATGTGTTTCCATTGTTTGAAATGTATCGTTGAGGTATTCGCGCGCCTCTGTAACACCTGCGCGATATGCCCAGCTGTACGCTAAAATAACAAATGCAAAGCCATAACAATGATTGGTGTTATCAAGCACGGTAGCTTGAGCGTTTTCAACTTTTAATAACCAGTTATAGCCGCCTGTTTGCTCAACAAGGTGATGCTTACGAATAAACTCAATTCCCGATTTAACACGGTTTAGGTACTTTTCGTCATTAAAGGTTTGGTACGCACGCGCATAGTTAAATACAAAACGAGTAGAGCTTACTAAATGGCGCGTGTGTTTATCAAATACCTCACCGTTATCAGAAAAGTTTTGGTAAAAACCACCGTGTTCATCGTCAATATTTGGCTCATAAAACGCTAACGTGTCGCTAATGTGCTGCGTTAAAAATTCACGGCTTTTAAAGTTATCAGGTGTGCTTTTCATAGTTCGCTCCTAAAATCGTGTAGAGACTTTTGGTTAGGTAGGGAGTTAAATGCCCCTTTGTAAGATGCGGCATGGGCACCACATAACGAAGCAAATTCAAAAATAGTTGTTAGTGTTTCGGGCGTGTTGCAAAGCTCGCTAAAAGAGCTGGGTGTTAGGTTTTGTAAGCCTAGTTGATACAGCAGTCCACCTACAAACGCATCTCCTGCAGCGGTGGCATCAACCATAGTAACCTTTTTAGGGTGAAGCGTTTGCTTGGCATTTTTTGTATACCAATGCATAGGGTTGCCTGCATCGGTAACTACAAATAGCTCACAACCGTTATTAAGTGTTTGGGCAATAAACTCATCGCTCGATTGCTCACCCGCTAAGTATTCAAGCTCTTCTTTTGAGGCTTTAATAATTGAGCAGTCTTTTAATAACGGTAAAATATGCTCGCGAGGGTTGGCATCGCTTGGCCATAAATTGAGGCGCAAGTTAATATCAAAGCTCACAATTGAGTTATTTTGTTTTGCAAATTTAACACCGTAAGCGGTGGTGTTTCTGATGTTTTTGTCGGTTAATGTGTTTGAGCAAATATGAAAAATATCGCATTGCTCAAACCATTCGCGACTAAAGTCATCGTTACTAAAGTGCAAATCGGCGGTGTTATCACGGTAAAACTCAAACGTGCGATCGCCATCGTTATCGAGTGATACAAACGCGAGAGCTGTTTTTGCTTGGTTGGTAAAACGCATAAAGTCGGTTTTTACACCTTGCTCTTTTAATGCATTATGTAAAAAGTCGCCAAAGCTATCAGTGCTTAGCATTCCTGCAAAGTAGGCATTACCGCCTAGCTTTGCAATAGCAACGCTTACGTTTGCAGGCGCACCGCCTGCAAACTTTGTAAACGCTTCGTGTTCGTTGCTGTTTTGGCTCAATTTATTTGAAAGTAAATCAACCAGTACTTCACCAAAGCATATTGTGTGTTTCATGATCTTGCCTTAGTTATTAGTCAAGTAGCCAATGTAATGCAATTGCAGCTGTCCACGAGAAATCTTTACCACCACATCCTGCACCTGTTTCTGGGTTAAAATATTCGTAGTAGCCTGACTTAACAACTAGGTTGCGAGTGTCATCTTGAATTTTGTCAGCCGTTGTTGCAAAGCCTGCTTCTTTAAGGCCTATGGCTATCATCCAGTTGATGTGTAACCAAATCGGGCCACGCCAGTAGCGTTGTGGCTCGTATTTTTCCTCTTTAGGGTGAGTAGAAGCCACACTAAACTGGCTTGACTCAATAAAATCTTCGGTGGCTGTATTAATTATTTTAGTTTGCTCATCGCTTGTTAAACCTGCATATACAGTTAATAGCGCGGCTGATGTTTTAACTTTAGCCAAGCTGTTAGTTAATACATCTCTGCAGTAAAAGTACTGGCTTTGTTCACACCATAAAGTATTTATGGCTTGCTCTGTTATTTGTAAACGCTGTGCTAAGTAATCAGTGCGAGCATCGTTTAAGCCAAGCTGTTCACCCATTTTGAGTAAATCTTTGGTTGCACGGTGCAAAATAGCAATAATACCTAGGTCATTCATTTTGTACGGACAGGTTTCGTAGATTACTTTGCTGTCAAAGTTGTTACGTTTGAAAAAGTCTACAAGGTATAAAAATCGGTCGTATTCACTTTTATGTGGACGCTGAGAAGAATCTACATGACTTGTATCACGGCGCGTATATTCCCAATCTACACATGGCACAGCATGAAGAGCGTCATCCCACGATGGGCTGTTATCCATGCCCGATTCCCACGGGTGATAAGTGACCACTAAGCCTGTGTTTTCAGGATCGCGGTCGTTGTACCACCATAAATGGTAATCAACAACTTGAGAAAATAATGCTTTAACTTTTTGCTTTGCAAGTGCTTTATCTTTCGCGCTGGCAAGCATTTCTTTCATTACTGTTGCCACAACGGGTGGCTGTGAAATAGATGTACTTTTAATTTTTTTATCCGAACCCCATACGTCAGGACCAGGAAAATAAGTATTAGAATCTTTATGAAACAAGATGTGCGGCACCATGCCATCATCCCATTGGCCTGAAAATAACACATCAATTTCTTGCCATGCGCGGCTTTCGTCTGATTTCATCCAGCCTAGCGCTGTAATGGCTGAATCCCAGTTCCACTGAAACGGGTATAGGCCATGTGTTGGTACTGTATAGCCACCTAAGTCGTTTGCTATAAGTGTTTTAGTAGCAAGGTCTGCAAGCGATGAAGCCGTTGCTGAGTCAATTTTACCGCTTTTTATAGTAGTCATATTGGGTGCTCTTTGTGTGTTATTTCCGATTTGGATAATATTAAAGCACTCATTATGGGTTGTAAATGTTTTTTTTCTGTGCTTAAATCCTGTTCGAAGTAACAAAAAACTAACATATTTACTTGATTATTTCGGCTTTGCTTAGCCACACTCTAAGTAAATACACACAGACAACTAGCACAATTGGAGAATACCCGTGAATAAAACAACGATCGCCTCTATTGTATCTTTATGCCTCGCACAGGGCGCTTATGCAGCAGAAGAAGCTGCACCAGATACAGCAAAAAAAGCTAACAACGTTGAGCGTATTATCGTCTCTGGTACCAGTAAAGGGCGTGTTATTTCAGACACTCCACAATCAGTAACATCTATTAGTGAAGACGAGCTGGTAAAGCTGTCTTCAAGTAGCCAAGCGGATGTGCTTCGCTATATTCCGGGTATTAAAGTAGAAGGCGGTGGCGGTGAAGTCGCTACTAACCTACAAGTAAGAGGCTTACCTTCATCGGGTCAGTTTCAGTTTACGCCACTGTCGTACGACGGTTCACCTAGTTTGAGTGTTTTTGGTTTAAACTCATCGGCGTTTGATGTGTATTACCGTAATGATTTGGGTATTGAGCGCGTAGAGTTTGTGCGTGGTGGTGTATCTAATTTATTTGGCCAAGGTTCTGTGGCCGGCATTATTAACTATATTTCTAAAACGGGCAGTGATGATCCGCAAAGTACCGTACAAATGGAGCTTTCTGACCAAGGGCGTACTCGCTTAGATTTTGCAACGAGCGGTCCACTTAACGAAGACGGCTTATATTATGCGCTTTCTGGTTTTTACCGTTACGACGAGGGCCCTTTAGATACAGGCCTTGAGACTAAAGGTACACAGTTGCGTGGTAATATTCGTAAAGAATTTAATGATGGCTCTGGCTCATTTACTGTTTACGGACAGTACATTGACGACCAAGCTCAGTTTTACTTACCTATTCCACTTGATGGCGACAGCCGCGAGCGCTTAATTGGTAACGATGGTCGTGAAGTCGAATCACTGCAAACGGCGCAAGTATCTAACTTAACGTACGATACAGCAAATGGTCGTTATGAATCGCCAATCAGCGATGGTGTAGTTACTAAAGGTGGCTCTATTTCAGTAGTGTTTGAAAAAGAACTCGCTAACGATTTTGCCATTAATATGCGCAGTAAATACGCTAAATACCAACACGAATTTAATTTATTTTTAGACGGCGACGGTATTATTAATGTACCTGAAAGCCAAGACGACTTCTTAGCTAACAGAGGGCTAGGTGATGCAAGCGGTGCTGAGTTTTCTTATGTTAATTCAGGTGTCGCACTTGCAAGTGATGACTTACTATTTGCTAACCGTATTTTAGACCGCGACCGCCCAGCTGAAGATTTTTCTGCAGAATTTAATATCATCAAAAGTATTTTTGTAGGTGATTTTAGCCATGATATTACAGTCGGTACATTTTTCTCGCACAGTGAAGCCGACGACGATAACGTTATTACAACTTACTTAGGTGAGTTTAATAACAACCCTCGCTTAATCGACTTAACGTATACCGATGTTAATGGCGATGAGGTTCAGTACACTCAAAATGGTATTAGTGGCCCAGGCATTTCTTATACTAACCAAACCATTAGCGCTACCCGCAGAGCATTGTACGTAGCGGATCAAATGGAAAGTGACGATTGGATTTTTGACTTTGGTGTTCGCTACGAAGAAATTGAAGGAAAAATTAGTCGTGAAGGCAGCCAAGTAGTTCAGATTTCAGATGATCCAACGCTTGCACCTAACTTACAAGTTAACACTACGGGCAGTGGTGTAATGACTTACGGCGAAGTCGACACGTCTGAATTTGCTGTATCAGGGGCGGCGTTATATCGCTTAACTGATAATTTAAATGTATATGCCAATGCATCTCGCGGGTTTTTCTTCCCAGAAATTAGAGGTATTCAGTTTAATGATTTAGGCGAGCCTGCCAGCTACGAAGCCGAAATTGTTGAGCAAGGCGAGCTAGGTGTTAAGTTTTTTGATAACGATTTTAGCGGTAGCATTGCGTTATTTAGAACTGACTTAAAAGACAGACGCAGCGTAGACTTTGTAAATGATGGTAATGGGGGCGTATTAGAGCTGCCAGTTATGCAATCAACTAAAGCAACGGGTGTTGAGCTTACCGGTCGTTACGATATTACCGATGAGTGGGCTGTTGATGCCAACATGACCTATACCGATCACGAATTTACTGAATTTGACTCAGACCCTTCTATTATTGGTAACGAATTACGTCGTAAACCAAAAATATTATTTAACTCATCTATTAGCTACACCGCAGATAACTGGGATGCATCGATTTACCATAACTTTACCGGTAAAAACTTTGCAAATGACTCAAACTCGGTAGAACTTGATTCATTCCACTTATTTAGATTTGATGCAGGCTATAACTGGCAAGTTGCACCAGAGCAAACAGTACGCTTAAGCGTTGGGGTATTTAACCTGTTTGATTCTGACGGTGTTACTGAAGGTTCGCCTCGTCTAGGTAACAGCCAAACGGCAGATAACCCATACTTTGTAGGTCGCCCAATTCTCCCACGACGCGTTACTTTAAGAGTTAAATACGACTTTTAAATAAATGCTTTATGCCTATTAACTCACTTTGGGGTTAATAGGCTTTTTGCATTGTGATGCATTTTTCAGCTAAGTTAGCTACAGGTTTATCTTTTTGACTAGGCTCGTTTATTCAAAAAGGTAAGGGCAGGTAGCCGTTTGGTATTTTAATTTTGAAAAGGCGCAGTGTTTTCATATTGTGAATACGCGAATAAATTATGAATATATTAGATTTTTCAATAGTTGCTCTTTATCTTGGTGCCTTATTGGTAATGGGATTTATGCTACGCGAACAAACCAATAAAAGTGATTACTTTTTAGGGGGTAAAAGCTTAGGTTGGAAACCTTTGGCTTTGTCGGTAATGGCCACTCAGCTTTCGGCTATTAGCTTTATTTCGGCTCCTGCATTTGTTGGTTTGCGTGAAGGCGGTGGTATGCAATGGCTCTCGTATGAGTTGGGTGTTCCGCTGGCGATGATTTTAATTTTAGCGACTATTTTACCCAAGCTTTATAAAAGCGGCATTGTTAGTATTTACGACTATCTAGAGATGCGCTTTGGCCGCTCAACCCGTGTGCTTATTAGTGTGGTGTTTCAATTTAGCCGTGCGTTTGCCACCGGCATTATGATCTACGCGGTATCGCTTATTTTACAAGGCACCATGGGAATAGAAGCATGGCAAGCTATTGTATTAACGGGTGTTATAACCGTTTTGTATTCACTGCAAGGTGGGATGAAAGCTGTAGTGTACGGTGATGCAATTCAAATGATCATCATTGTACTGGGTACTATTGCTTGTATTGGATTTGGACTATATCACTTAGGTGGGGTTGATACCTTTATTGCCAATGTTGATTCGAGCCGATTAGAAGCGATTAAGTTTGATTCATTTGGTTTTAGTGGTGATGGCTTTGGCTTTTTACCGATGATTTTTGGTGGTGTGGTACTTTACGCTTCTTACTATGGGTGTGACCAAACACAAGCGCAACGTGCGCTCAGTGCAAAAGATCCTAAAAACCTACGCTACATGATTTTAGCAAATGGTGTAGTGCGCTTCCCTATTACTATTTTATATTGCGTGTCGGGTTTAATTGTTGGCACTCTGGCAATGAGTAACCCTGAATTTTTAGCAAAAATTCCAGCAGATAACCCTGATTGGATGATGCCTATATTTATTTTAGATTACCTACCACATGGCTTAATTGGTTTATTGGTTGTCGCTATTTTGTCGGCAGCGATGTCGTCACTTAGCTCTGCAATTAATTCACTTTCGGCGGTAAGTATTGAAGATTACAGCCGTATATCTAATAAAGAGCTAGACCAACCATCTTACTTAAAGTTAGCTAAATACTTAGGTTTAGCATGGGGCGCAATTACCTTAGTACTATCACTTTTTGCCGGTGACATTGCGCCGACCATTATTGAAGCTATTAACAAAGTCGGCTCGTTATTTTATGGCCCAATACTGGCGGTATTTTTAGTTGCTGTATTAAGTAAACGCAGTGCTGCATTGCATGCCAATATTGGCTTAATTAGTGGTGTATTAATTAATTTGTTGGTGTCGGTATTTGCGCCAGATGTTTTTTGGTTTTGGTGGAACTTTATTGGTTTTGTAAGCGCTGCGGTGATTATTTATGTTACGAGTCGTTTAATTCCAAGAGAGGTAAACGAAGTCACAAAAGTACAAAATGCCGAGACCGTATCAAACTCAATTTTAACTGGCAAAGATATCGTTATGCTACTTAGCATGTTTGTTGTGATGATATTAATTTGTTTAGCTATTCCTTCAATATTTTCGTGAGCTGTGACTAATGGATTCTAAAAAGTCGTTTTTAATTGATTTATTTACCACTGCGGTAAATGCCTGTAAACCAAGTGCTTGCATGAGTAAGTATTTAGAAAATATAGATGCAAGCAAAGGTTTGTGTGTAGTAGGGGCGGGTAAAGCCGCCGCTGAAATGGCCGCCGAAGTTAATCGCTTTTATGGTGATAAATGTTTTGGCGCAGTGGTAACGCGTTATGGCTACGAAAGTAGCGGTGATACTGGGCGAATTAAAGTACTTAGTGCAAACCACCCAACACCAGACGATAACAGCTTAGCTGCTGGCAAAGAGTTATTGGAGCTTGTAAAAAATAATCCGGCTGATATTCCTATTTTGTTTATTATTTCGGGGGGCGGTTCGTCGTTGATGTGCCTACCTGTTGATGATGTGCCTTTTTCACAAAAGCAAAAGCTTAATCAGTTTTTACTTAGAAGTGGTGCAAGCGTTGATGAAATAAATGTAGTGCGTAAGCAGTTGTCACTTGTTAAAGGCGGTAAGTTAGCGCAGGCCGCTAAGTCGGATTATGTTACGCTCATTATTTCAGATGTAGTAGGGGACAAACCAAGTGATATAGCATCAGGCCCTACTATTAGCGATGGCAGTACTAAAGCCGATGCACTGGCTATTTTACAAAAGTACAATTGGCCGGTAATAGCAGAGGTTGAAGCGCATTTATTAAAACCAGAGCAAGAACGAGTTGCTGACACAGTGGGGGAGTACTTTATTGTTGCAAATGCGCAGCATGCTATTGATAGCGCAATAGGTGTTGCACAGCATCAAGGCTGGGAAACCCAGGTACTAGGGTATGATATTCAAGGCGAGGCTAAAGAGGTTGCAAAGCAACATGCGGCTATCGCTCTTGATCAAAAAGCCCAAGGCAAGCGCGTTATGTTGTTCTCTGGTGGCGAGCTTACCGTAACCGTTGCTGATGTTTATGGCGATGGCGGGCCGAATCAAGAATACTTAATGGCGTTGGCTGAGGCACTTAATGGCGAAGCGGGTATTTACGCACTTGCTTGTGATACCGATGGTGTAGATGGTAGTAAAGATGTAGCGGGTGCGTATATAAATAGCAGTACGATTGCTCGCGCACAAGATGCTGGCGAAAACTTACACGCACAGTTAGAGGGTCATAATAGCCATCAGTTTTTTAAAGCCATTGATGATTTAATTATTACTGGGCCAACTAACACAAATGTGAATGATTTTAGAGTGATAGTGATTGAGTAGACGCAGTTTGCCCACTTGTTCTTTATAATGGTTTCACGTAATCTTGTGCTCCAATTTTGTTAGGGTTAATACCTATGTTTTCGTTAAACAACAGTAACTTATTACGCTCTGGTTTTGAGCTTGGAAAAGGCGAAAAGCTATTTCAAGATATTGAGCGCGATATTATAAAAGTGGTGTTTTGGGAAAAGTGCGTAACCCAAAGTCATATTGTGAGCGCAACTCGTATTCCACAGCAAACTGTGTCGCGTTTACTTAAGTCGTTAACCCAACACGGTGTAATTGTACAAACTGATACGCTAATTCCTAATAAAAAAGGTAAGCCTGGGTTTGGCATTGCCCTTAATCCCGATTACGGATTTACCTTTGGCTTAGCTATTTTGCTTGATGCTATTTCGCTTGCTGTAATGGATTTTACGGGAAAGGTGGTTTACACCCATATGCAGCTAATGTCGGATATGAGCATTAATAATGTGCTTAAATGTGCACAAAAGCTGGTAGAAGATATAAGCGCTGAGCGTGAAATTCCAAGTGAAAAAGTACTGGGAATGGGCGTGGGTATCTCTGGCTTTTTTAGCTCAATGGATGGGAAAATGAATACCCACCATATGCTAGAAGAGTGGTCGCAGGTTGATATTATCGATATTGTGTCGCAGCATTTTCAACTCCCTACTTGGGTTGTTAACGATGCTACAGGCGCAGCCGCAGGTGAAGGTGTTGCTGGTATTGGACGCGAGTATAAAAACTTTGTTTATATGTTTGTGTCGGCCGCATTTGGTGGTGGTATTGTAAATAATGGCGACGTACTGCGCGGTACATACGGAAACGCAGGTGAGCTTGGCGACATGCTACCGCCAAAATTATATGCCCACCCCAATCTTGAATTACTAAAACGTATTTTGAAAAAAAATGGCGTAGCGGTTACTTCTATTTACGACCTGCATGACAACTTTGACCCCGATTGGCCAGGTGTTGAAGAGTGGCTGTTTAAAGTTCAAGACTCATTTGATTTAGTGGCAACCTGTTGCTCTGCATTATTAGATGCTGAAGCGATTATTATTGGTGGCCATATTCCAAAAGAGTTGGCTGAAAAAGTTATTGCACGAACTGAGGTTTATGCACAATTTAGACGTGGCGCTAAACGCCCTATGCCAAAGCTGGTGGTATCTAATATTGATAATTTTCCGGTATCAATTGGCGCAGCCACATTGCCATTTAGAGAGTTGTGTTTGTAGCTTAATACCAATCCGCAATAATACTTAATCATTTTGCGGGGCTAAACGTGTCGCTACTTGCGTTAAAAAATTCTCATTTACGACTGCATGGATGCAGAAGGTAGAGCAATGCAGGAGCAATTGCCGAGAACAACTAAATAGCGAATTTTTTGCCTAGCTATCAACACGTTTTTCCAGCCTCAGAATAGCTTATTTAATTAAGCGAATTGGTATAAGAAATACACATTTTAAAAACGAAAAAGCCGATATTGTTTTATGTAATATCGGCTTTTTTGTGTGGGTTATTTACTCTTCAACGAATGCTTCGCCTTGTGTCATCCACTTAGCAGCAGGTTTGCCTTTTAAGTAATGATCAAAGTACTGCATCATACGTACTGAAAAATCGACCTGATTAGGAAACTTTTTCAAGTGGTGTGGTTCACCTTCGTATTGTAAAAAGGTTGCATCTTTACCTGCGCGACGAAGCGCTAAGTAGTACTGCACGCCTTCGTGCCAAGGCACTGCATCGTCTTTATCGCCAAACATAATTAAAATAGGGGTATTTACTTTATCTGCAAAAAACACCGGTGAGTTTTCTATGTACAGCTCTGGTGCTTCAAATAAGTTTTTACCTATACGGCTTTGCCCTGTTTCGTATTGAAACTGACGAGCAAGACCTGATTTTAAACGTATGCCACTGTAAGCACTGGTCATGTTTGATACTGGCGCGCCAGATACAACCGCTTTAAACATATCTGTTTGGGTTATCATAAACGCACTTTGATAGCCTGCCCAAGAGTGACCTTGTAAGCCTATTTTATCTGGGTCGGCTATGCCTAAATCTATTAATTTTTGGGTGGCGTTGATCATGGTTTGCGTTGACGATTTACCCGGGTGACCTATTTCAAAACGAATGTCAGGTAAAAATACCGCATAACCGTTTGAGGTAAACATAGGGAAATTAGGGCGATGGTTTAATTCCATTTTAGGAAAATCAAACATACGCTGGCTCATGTAACGATAAAAATACACAACCACCGGTACTTTATCGCCTTTTTTATATCCCGCTGGCTTTATTAGTACGCCTTGTAAATCTTCGCCATCAAAGCCTTTATAGCTTATCAGCTCTGGCTTTTCGCCCCAGGCAAAATTACTAATTTGTGGATTTAGCGTGGTCACTTGTTTTGGTGCGCTAAAGCTAAAATCTGTTTGGTAGTAATCAGGAAATTGGCTATAAGTTTGCGAGGTAAATAAGTACTTGTCAGCCTTTTTGGCTTTTTTAACCATATCAAAGCGTTTATTACCGCTAAGCACCTTAGTTAGTGTGTTAGTGGTTAAGTCGAGCTTTGCAACTTCGCTTTGTTTAGTTTGTAAATTAATAGCAGAGACAAGTAATGTATCGTCTTTTTTAAAGCCTACTTGGGTTTTATCAAGCTTAATAACACGGTACTGCGTATTACTTTGTTTGCCATTAGTTAAGCGTTTAGCTTGCTTAGTTTTTACGTCAAATGCCCAAATATCGTATTTACTATAAGCAAGCACTTGGCTGCTATCGGTCATCCAACCAGCAAAACCATAACCAGGTTGAGTAGATGGGTAGTCGTGTTTATCATCAGCAAAGGTTGCCTGAATCGCTTTTGTAAGCGGTGTTACTTTATTATTTTTTAAATCTTTTAACTGTATTTGGCTATCGCTAAAATAAGCTGCAAACTCACCATTAGGGGCAAGGCTCGGTCTAAACGGGTAATTACTTATAATTGGAGTTTGTTTACCGGTATTTATATTCACTGCAAAGTAATCAGCAAAAAAACCGCCGTACATTATTTTTTCTAGGTAGGGGATGTTAGATGAGCCAAGTAAAGACACTTCTCGCTGAGGGTTTAGTGCAACCTCAGGCATGTTTGGTGTACTAAGTTGCGCAACTTTTTGCGAGTTAACGTGATACACCGCACTGTAATGGCGATTTTTATTAACTTCGTTCCATTGCTGCTCTTCACGTGGTTTTATTTGCGCATCGTTGTTGTGCCATACATTAAGACCTTTATGCTCACGTATGGTATCAAAGTCGTACAATGAAGCTTCGTCGGTATACTCTTTAGCTTTTACTTTAGCTGCTAATTTAGGATGGTTTTCAAAATATAAGCGCTCGCCATTTTCTGACCATTCAAGGGTGGCTGTTTTCCCTAACGTCCATGCTTTATTAGGTGAATCTATAGTTGAGAGCTTCTCGTTTTTATATAGCTGTAAAGTGTAGCTTCGGCGGCGCGTGTCATCATTTACATAGTTACCCAATGTAAACGCTGCAATATTGTCAGTGGGGTGCCACGCTATTTTATTTGCGATTACGCCCGGTTCATCAATTAATACGCTGCTATTAAAGTCACTGAGCTCAATTAACGCTATTTGGTTGTTATTACCATCGCTGTAACTTTGACTCACTAATAGCTGGCTGTTAGCTGAGTTAATAGCGTAGCTAAATACGTTTTCTATTGTATGAGTGCGTTTATCAGATAAATTTACGATAACAAGCGCATAGCTCTTATCTTTTTTATCGGGCGTGATAGCGTTGTCTTCTTCGTTTTTAGTGCTATCGGTTTTATCTTCTACTTTTGCGTCATCGTCTTTTTTATTTAAACGATAAGCAAGCCACATACCGTCATTAGATAACGTGTAATCTTTTACATCAGCAAAGCTTTGTTGGGCACCTGATTGTGTGTTTACGAGTACCAGATTGTTTTTAAGTGTGTCTTTTTTTTTGGTTGTTTCTTTTTCAAGTAAGGTAGGTACTTGTGTAAAGGCGACCCAGTTAGCGGCTTTATTAATATGAGGCTTAGTGCCGCGTTCTACTTCTGCGATGAGTGTATTGCTTTGTAGTGAGTAAACTTGACCAGTTGCATTTCCACGATACGGCGTTGCACTAAAAGTGAGTACTTGACCATTGTCAGATAGTTGTGTGCTTTTAGCTGATTTAAAACTAAATACGTCTTTAAATTGTAGCGATTCTTTGGCGTGTATGCCGGTGCTAGTTAAGCTGGCAACGAGTGCCGTGCTTAATAAGGTGAGTTTTGTTTTCATTATTGATTCTCGTATTATGACATTGTTTCATTGTAACGAGTTTGGTTCATAATTCGAGCGGATCAGATAAATGGCAGCTACATACGACAAAACGACCCGCAGGTCGTTTTTTAGTATTCAATTTATTAATTTAGCAAACATTACAGCCAAATTTTTTGTAGCTCAAGCCATTGTTTTTCAAATTGAACACTAGGTTTTGCTTTAAAGTCGCTACGTACAAACTGATTCATTTTGCCTTCAACGTAGGCAAGTAAAAAGTTTGCAAGTGTAAGCTCATCACTTTGAAAGTTTTTACCTTCACGTAATTTGCGCTCACGAAGCACTTGTTTAAACTGAGTTTCTAGTTTTTCAAACAAGGTTTGTACACGTTCGCGTAAACGTTCTTGCTCACCTTGCAGAGCATCGCCCGTTAAAATACGAGTAATACCTGGGTTTTTTTCAGCAAAGGTTAGAAGTAATAATAGAATGTTATAAATGCGCGTTTGGCTTTCTTTTTCGTTTTCAATAATAATATTTATACGAGATAAAAGGGTATCTTCAATAAACTCAATTAAGCCCTCAAACATACGCGCCTTGCTCGGAAAATGACGGTATAGCGCGGCTTCAGACACACCCACCTCAGCAGCTAGTTTTGCTGTGGTGATGCGTTGTCCTAAATTAGTTTCTAACATTTGTGCGAGTGCTTGCAGTATTTGCTCTTTGCGATTACTTCTTTTTGTCGCAGGCATGAACATTCCTTTTTATTAGTTATTCTTAGTGGCGCAGTTAAGAACCCTAGTCATTTTTTGTTCAAATGATTGGCGTATGTTAATGTTTTATTCAGTTTGTTTCCAGCCTTTTTATAGATGTTTAGCCAGCTGTTCGATCACCTTGCGAGCTATTTCTACTTTACTTGTTGTTGGTAATTCTAGTTGTTCATTGTGCCAGTACAGTGTTAAAGCATTATGATCGGAATTAAACCCTAAGCCACTTTTTGATACGTCATTAGCGCAAATCATATCTAGATTTTTATTTTGTAGTTTACCTTTAGCATAGCTTTCTACATTTTGAGTTTCGGCGGCAAATCCAACCGTATAGGGGCGGTTTTGTGTAAGGTTTGCAATAGCTGCAATTACGTCAGGGTTTTTAGTTAAAGTAAGGGTGAGTTCGTCGCCTTGCTTTTTCATTTTTTGAGTCGCAATGTTTGCAGCTCGATAATCCGCAACAGCAGCGCAACCTATAAAAGCATCAGATTGTGATGCATAGGTAAGTGACTCAGTTAATAGCTCCTCAGCGCTTTCTATATTAATAAGGTTTACGCCAGTAGGGGCTTGTATAGTGACAGGGCCCGAAATTAAATTAACTTTAGCACCGAATTGCAAAGCGGCTTCTGCCAGTGCATAACCCATTTTTCCAGAACTGTGATTTGATATAAAACGTACCGGATCGAGAGGCTCACGCGTTGGGCCTGCCGTTATTGTAATTGTTTTTCCTGCAAGTAATTGCGGTTGCTCTTTTGCTGTACATAGTGCAACTAGCTCATGTGGCTCTAACATGCGCCCAGCGCCGATATCGCCACAGGCTTGTTCACCTTTACCTGGGCCCCAAATAAGTACGTTACGTGCTTTTAATGTGGCTAAATTTGCTTGTGTAGCTGCGTGTCCATACATTTGCTGGTTCATGGCTGGTGCTACAGCTACTTTTGCAGGCGTTGCTAGCAGTAACGTTGTTAGTAGGTCGTCAGCAATGCCGGCTGCCATTTTAGCAATAATATTGCAGGTAGCTGGGGCAACTAAAATTAAGTCAGCCCATTTTGCAAATTCAATATGCCCCATTGAAGCTTCAGCAGAAGGGTCTAGTAATGAGTCAGAGACTGTTTCTCCACTAACGGCTTGCATGGTCAGTGGTGTAATAAAGTGTTTAGCTGATTCAGTCATAACTACTTTTACTTCACAACCAGCGTCTTTTAATCGCCTAACGAGTTCTGCGCATTTATAAGCTGCAATACCGCCGGTAATACCTAGTACAATTTTTTTGTTTGTTAAGTTAGTCATGAATGTTCATCAGTTTTTATTAAATATTGGGCTTAAAATAACAAATCTTTACCCGTACAGCGAAGTTTTTTAATTCGAAATAACAGGCTAAATTTTAAATTTGCATTACATTTATAAGACACTTTCGCCTCTCAAGGATGAACAATGCAACTTACTTCACTTCCAAACTCACTTCGACCTCGTGAAAAACTCATCTCCAAAGGAGCTAAAGCGCTTACTGATGCTGAGCTCCTTGCCATATTTTTACGAACAGGGTTACCAGGAATGAATGTAATTGAGTTGGCTCAGCATCTATTAAATGAAAATAAAACCCTACATAATTTGTTTAATGCCAGTATTGAGGAGTTTTGCTCTCAAAAGGGGTTAGGGACCGCTAAGTATGTGCAACTACAAGCTGTATTAGAGCTAAGCCAACGTTATATGCAGGAGCGTTGCCAACGAGATGCAGTGTTTAATTCGCCTAACTCAGTTTATGACTATCTGACAATTCAAATGCGAGGCTTGCAACAAGAAGTATTTATGGTGTTATACCTAGATAGCCAAAATAGATTAGTAAAAGACGAAATACTTTTTTATGGCACAATTAATTCTGCCAGTGTTTATCCGCGTGAAGTGGTAAAGGCTGCCCTTAAAAATAATGCAGCCGCTGTTATTTTTGCGCATAATCACCCAAGTGGTATTGCAGAACCGAGCCAAGCAGACAAACTTATTACTAATAAATTGCAGCAAGCACTGCAATTGGTCGACATAAGTGTGCTCGATCACATCATTGTTGGTGGAGAAACCTGTGTTTCGTTTGCTGAGCGAGGCCTGATTTAGCTTTGTTAGACACATAAGTGTGTTAAAAATGAGCTGTTTAACGTGTTTTGGCAAATTAGTTTAATTTAAATGCAGTTTTTACTTTCCCTAAGGGCATTCGATCTTTATAATTAGCCGCTATCAAATTTACATATATGAGCTGATTGGATAGATCAGTGTTTGATCTTTGCCTGTAAAAGCTGTATAAAGAGCGCCCTTCGATTTATCTCTAGGGCGGAAATACACGGCCTTAGATTAAATTAAGCTCGAGCGAAGTTATTGGAGATATATAGACATGTCTAAAGTATGTCAAGTTACAGGTAAGCGTCCAGCGGTTGGTAATCACCGTTCACACGCGAGAAACGCGACTAGACGTCGTTTCCTACCTAACCTACAAACACACCGTTTTTGGGTTGAAAGTGAAAAACGTTTTGTAACATTACGCACTACTACTAAAGGTATGCGTATTATCGATAAAAAAGGCATCGACACGGTTCTTACAGAAATCCGTGCTCGCGGCGTTAAAGTTTAAGGATCTGAATCATGCGCGATAAAATCCGTTTAGTTTCAACTGCCGGTACTGGTTTTTTCTACACTACTGACAAAAACAAACGTAACATGCCTGAGAAGATGGAAATCAAAAAGTTTGATCCAAAGATTCGTAAACATGTTCTTTTTAAAGAAGCTAAAATTAAGTAATTTTAGTTCTTCTTTTAGAATTTAAAAACCCAGCTTAGGCTGGGTTTTTTGTTTTTAAACTATGATTAGCGAATTGACATAAAAAAACCTCGTTGGCATAACCAACAAGGCTTTTAAATCAAAAAACGTTATACCAATAGCATTAAATTAGTGATTTATTTAATGCGATAAAATAATCATGTTTTTAATAAAATTGGTATCATTAGATTTTTGTGAATGCATCTTGTAGTGGTGGTACTACTTGCTTTTTACGGCTCAGTACACCATCTAACCATACTTTATCATTCTCTGGTTTTACACCGTAAGCCTGCTCAACTAAGTTTGCATCGTCAGATACAATTAGCATTTCTGAGCCTTCTTTCATTATATCGGTAAGCAGTAAAAATACAGAGTGGCGGTTGCCCTCAACTTTTAGCTTAGCAATATCGGCTGCAAGGTCTGCTTTAATATCGTCAAAAACAGCAAGGTCGATTACTTCTAGCTGGCCAATGCCTACTAGGTTACCGTTCATGTTGAAATCTTTAAAGTCACGCATTACTAAATCACGTGCTGGTGTGTCTTCTACCGCAGATTTAACGCGGAACATATCCATACCAAGTTCTTTAAAGTCTTCGATGCCTGCAATTTCAGCTAGCGCTTCAACACATTTAATATCGGCTGTGGTACATGTTGGCGATTTAAATATAACTGTGTCGCTTAAAATTGCACACATCATGATACCAGCGATGTCTTTAGGGATTTCTACGTTGTAGAAGTCATACATCATTTTAATAATGGTGTTTGAACAACCAACAGGACGAATCCAACATTCAAGCGGAGTCGATGATGTTAAGTCACCTAATTTATGGTGATCTACCACACCAACAACGCGAGCTTGGTCGATATCATCAGGTGCTTGTGTTTTTTCTGTGTGATCTACAATATACACATCTTCACCAGCGTAGCTTAACTTAAGCTCTGGTGCTTCAAAACCAAATCTATCAAGGATAAATTGAGTTTCAGGTGAAACTTCACCAAGACGAGTTGGAATTGCTGGCTCATCAATTTGGTTTTTTAAATAAGCCAGTGCAATTGCACCACAAATGGAATCTGAATCTGGGATTTTATGGCCCACTACATACATAGACATTGACGGAACTCCTTTAAATTTGCCGATATTCTAACAAAGTCTGCGGCCTTTAACATATAGACAGTGCAATTAAGTTTTAGTTACACTTTAAAATCTTGAATTTATTAGGTGTATTTATATGCGACTGGGCCGTAAAGGTTGGAACAACGTTATAATATTTTCGATGTTGATTATGATCTTCTTTTTAAATGGCTGGCATAAGCAATTTTTAGGAGGGGAGGATAAACCAGCGTTACAAGCTGTACTCCCCCAGCAAAGTTTTGTACTTACACTGCAATTTGTTGATCAAAAAATTGAGCGAATAGGAACAAGTTGGCGTACAACACCACTACAAAAAGATATACCGCTCGTGTGGAAAGCTTCTGAGCAGCAGCTTAGTGATTTAGTTAACCAATGGCAAAGCGCGGCGCTAATGGGGGTTAATGAGTCTGTTGTTTTTAATCCTAATGCACCTTTATACGTTGCTACATTTGAGTTGGCTGGCGAAAGTATGCCGTGGGTTTATTTGCTCTACAAAGGCGATGGACAATATTATTTACTCGAAAAGAGAAGCCAGCGAATACTCGCACTCGATTTAAAAACTGCTCAGCAGTTATTTCCTAGTTTTGATTTTTCACAAAGTGAGTCTAATTAATGCCTGAATTACCAGAGGTAGAAGTGAGCCGAATGGGTATCACTCCCCACGTACAAAACCAAGTTGTTACAAAGATAAATATTTACAATGCCAGTATGCGCTGGCCAGTGCCCGATGATGTGTATCAACTTGAAGGGCTAATTGTTACAAGTATTGAGCGACGAGCTAAATATTTACTTTTACATTGTGAGCTTGGGAGCACTATTTTACATTTGGGTATGTCAGGTAATTTGCGTGTAGTAGATAAAAGTGAGCCGCTTAAAAAGCATGACCATGTAGAGTTTATTTTTGGCAACGGTAAAGCGCTGCGCTTAAACGATCCTCGTCGTTTTGGTTGTTGCTTATGGCAAGAGCCCGGTGAAGTGCATAAGCTACTCTCTAAGCTTGGTCCTGAGCCGCTTACCGATGATTTTTTTGCTAAACGCGTGTACGAACAATCGCGCAATAAAAAAGTACCCGTAAAGCAATTTATTATGGATAACGCAGTGGTGGTTGGTGTTGGTAATATTTACGCGAATGAATCGTTATTTAAAGCGGGTATACATCCAAAGCGAGAAGCGGGAAAAGTATCGCTCAAACGTTATCAAGCACTTATCCCTATTATAAAAGACACGCTTGCGGCGGCTATTACACAAGGTGGTACAACGCTTAAAGACTTTGCACAAAGTGATGGTAAGCCTGGCTATTTTGCCCAAGAGTTATTAGTATATGGGCGCAAAGGTAAGCCATGTATGACGTGCGAAAACGAATTAGAAGAAATTAGATTAGGGCAACGCAGTACTATTTTTTGCTCAAATTGCCAAAAGTAGTTATTTGAATTTTACTGACTCTAAATTTAATGAGATTTAAGGGCCAGCTTTAAAAGCGGGCCCTTTATTTTAAAGCTCAAACGGTGCTACACCGACTGCCTTCATTTTATATCCTACCTGCGCGATTTCGCCCGACCATGTTTCTGTGCTTATTATTCCGGTTACAACGATTGCGTCGTACAGACTATCTATAGGCACACCACCTTTAATCGTTACATGGACTATTTGATTTGGCGGTGGTGGTGGTACGTGTATACAGGCGCCAAAATAAGGCACGAGTAAAAACTCAGTAATGACTTCGCTATCGCCCTCAAGTGGCACAACAAAACCTGGCAAACTTACCGATTGACCATCAAGCGCTTTTACCACTGGAGCATCTAAATCGGGTTGCACCCAGTTTTGATCGCTGCCTTCGTGATTAGCTTGTGCTTGAGTGTCTATTTGCATATGACCTTTGGGAATTAAGTCTTCCCAAAAAATTTCTTTTGGTGGATTGGCATAGCTCGCTACGCTTATAAATAATAAGCTAATAGCAGCAATGTATTGAAAAGCTGTTTTAAAAAATGTCATAAAATACCTAAAAATTATGCTTTTATACTCATGCCATCGCTGAGTGAATAAAAATAAGCGCGAGTAGCGGGTATTAAGCCAATAACAAAACCTGCGGCCATAATAACCCCGATTAAGCCCAGTTCATAGTAAGAGAGCATTGTGATATTTACGCTTATACCGGCATGGCTTTGTAAGTAACCGCTGGCTGAAAAAATAACTAAATAGTAAAGCGCACTACCCACTAGGCAACCAAGTAAAGTTGTCAGTAATGACTCAATACTTATAAGTGTAAATAAATGCCAAGGGCGAGCGCCTACTGAGCGCAATATAGCAAGTTCGCGACGTCGCTGGCTCAGATTTGCAAGCAATATCGTTAACATACCAAGTAAGCTAACTAACACGACAACAGCTGAGAATAGTAATAGTATTTTTTCTACTATGGCGAGCATTTCCCATAACTCTTTAAGTGTTACGGTTGGCATAATGCCAAGCAGGGCTTCTGGCTTATATTGATTTATATTGCGCCTAATTTGTAATGTGTACAAAGGCGAATTAAATCCCATTAAAAATGCTGTAATTTGCTTAGGGTGACCAACTAGGTTGTTATGTTCGTCATGCTCATGCTCATGCTCATGCTCATGCTCATGCTCATGCTCA
>NZ_JACJDR010000008.1:0-26652 GCF_014163655.1 Pseudoalteromonas sp. SR45-1
AGTTGAAAGTTGAAAGTTGAAAGTTGAAAGTTGAAAGTTGAAGACTAAAAGCCTAATCCCAAGTTTCAATAGTTTTCATTAAGGCAGATATCATTTTTGATAACTGCCTAGACTCTTCTATCCAGATTTCTGCTGTTTTTGTATCAACCTCACCAATTTTTAAGGCAATATATATTTGTGAGCGAAGCTCACCACAACTACCTTTAGAGTAAGAGAGAAAACGGCAGTAATCTTTAGCTGTCTTTCTCTCATAACGTTATTCGATGAATCCCTTCATCTCACCTCTACGAGGCCGCACAAGTGCGTTCAAAATTTGCTCCTGCTATTTTGTCAGCAATATTTGATGAAATTGATAATGCAGAGCGTGTAATTTGATCTTTTAAACCAAATTGCTTACTTGCCTTAAAATAAATAAAAACTTCACAAGCTAAATCGGCAGAGCGTTGCCATACATTTAAGTTCTCAAATTGCACAACGCCCCCTAATATAAATTTACCTTAGTTTTTGACTTATACTTTAGCCTTTAACCTTTAAACTTTGTTTATTAATCACTACCAAATAAATCGCGAGTATAAACTTTGTCAGCAATATCACTCAATTCATCAACCATGCGGTTAGACACAATAACGTCAGATATTTGCTTAAACTCGTTTAAGTCTTTAATTACACGTGAGTGATAAAACTCATTTTCTTCAAGCACTGGTTCGTAAACTACAACCTCAATACCTTTAGCTTTAATGCGCTTCATAATGCCTTGGATGGCAGAGGCTCTAAAGTTATCAGACCCAGTCTTCATTACTAAACGATACACACCAACTACTTTAGGGCTACGTTTAATTATTGAGTCTGCAATAAAGTCTTTACGTGTCGTATTAGCATCAACAATTGCACCAATAATGTTGTTTGGTACATTTGCATAGTTTGCACGTAGCTGCTTTGTATCCTTTGGTAAGCAATAGCCACCATAGCCAAACGATGGGTTATTATAATGGCTACCTATGCGAGGGTCTAAACTAACGCCCTGTATAATTTGCTTACTGTTCAAGCCATGAGCTTCAGCGTAGCTATCAAGCTCATTAAAATAAGCAACACGCATTGCTAAATAAGTGTTTGAGAACAACTTAATAGCTTCGGCTTCAGTTGAGTCAGTAAAAAGTACTTCAATATCTTCTTTGATAGCGCCTTGCTTAAGTAAATTGGCAAACACACTTGCACGCTCACTTTGCTCACCAACAACAATACGTGATGGGTATAAGTTATCGTGCAGTGCTTTACCTTCACGTAAAAATTCTGGCGAAAATATTAAGTTATTAATGCCGAGTTTTTCTTTTATCCCTTGCGTAAAGCCAACAGGTACCGTCGATTTAATTACCATAACTGCATTTGGGTTATGCGCTGTGGCATCTTTAATTACAGCTTCTACTGAGTTTGTATTAAAGTAGTTATTTTCTACATCGTAATCGGTTGGTGTAGCAATAATTACAAAATCTGCATTTTTATAAGCTGCTACTTTGTCGGTAGTCGCTGTAAAATTTAAATCGCTACGTGTTAAAAACTCACTAATTTCGGTATCAACTATTGGTGATTTTTTATCATTCAATAGCGCTATTTTTTGTTCGTCTATATCTAATGCGATCACTTCATTGTGTTGTGCGATTAACATAGCGTTAGAAAGGCCTACATAGCCAGTACCTACTACGGCAATTTTCATATTAATCCTTTAAGATTAGTTAATGTACTAGAGCATAATATCAGATGTTCTCAAATAAGTAATAGTGACTCTTTATATACTTAAGAAGGAGGTCTTCTCTGGAGTAAAATATTTATAACTATTATTTGTTACATAAGTTTAAACAGTTTTATTATAAGCGGTTTGCTTTAAATGGTTTTTATAAAGCTACAATTATAAATCGCTTGCACTTGTATCAAGTGGGGCAAAGCTTTTAATTAAATCATCAACCGCTTTCATTTGTGTTAAGTACCCTTCTAACTTACTAAGCGCTAGCGCACATGGGCCATCACATTTAGCTTCGTTAGGATTTGGATGCGCTTCGATAAATAAACCAGCAATACCTAATGCCATACCACTTCGAGCAAGCTCTGCAGCTTGCGCACGACGACCATCAGCAGAGTCAGCTCGTCCACCAGGGCGTTGTAGCGCATGTGTTGCATCAAAAATAACAGGTGCCATTGCTTTCATGTCATCCATACCCAGCATATCAACCACTAAGTTGTTGTAACCAAAGCTAGAGCCACGCTCACAAAGGGCTACGTTGTTATTACCAGCTTCATTAAATTTAGTAATGATATGACGCATTTCATGCGGCGCTAAAAACTGTGGTTTTTTCACATTAATAATTGCCCCCGTTTTAGCCATTGCCACAACTAAATCTGTTTGACGCGCTAAAAAAGCGGGTAACTGAATTATATCAACGACTTCTGCAACAGGTGCAGCTTGATGCGGTTCATGTACGTCAGTAATTAGTGGAATTTTAAACGTGTTTTTAATTTCTTCGAATATTTTTAAACCTTCTTCCATACCTGGTCCGCGGTATGAATTAATTGAAGAGCGGTTAGCTTTATCGAATGATGCTTTAAATACATAAGGAATGTTTAATTTAGTCGTTACCTCTACGTAATGCTCTGCTACGCGCATAGCTAAATCACGAGACTCTAATACATTAATTCCACCAAATAATACAAATGGTTTATTATTTGCTAATTCAACTTTATTAATATTAATAATTTGATTATTCATTAAATACTTTCCTATTTCCATTTACAAACAAGCCAAATAATTATTTGCTATATTTTTTTTCAGGTAAATCTAATTTACGTCTAAAAAAGTTTATAATTTTGCAGTAATTAATCAGTAAAAGCAGGTATGCTGCAAAGACAACTATAAAGCTATAAAACATTAAAAATTCTGGTATTACAAAAACCTCTCCAATTATACCTGCACCTGCAAATACGGATGCAATTGAGCATATTAAAATAAGTGTTTGTGTAGGCGAGTACCCTAAGCGTTGGCATATATGGTGTAAATGCTCGCGATCGGGTTTAAATGGCGATTTACCTTGTTTAACACGGCGTACCATTATTGCAACCATATCCATTAATGGTAATGCAATAAGCCACAATGCGGTTACTGGGCGTATCATAGGGTTCCCTGGGGTTTGGCTTGCGCCAATTAATAACCAAATAACAGTAAAGCCAATCATCATACTACCTGCATCGCCCATAAATACTTTACGCTCACGACCTATTAGGCCAAGGTTCATGACTATATAAGGGATCATACACACGACTAGTAATAGGCATAAATAACTTAAACTTTGCTCGTTACTTATACTTAGTAAAATACCAATCGCACCAAATGTAACTACCGACAGCCCACCTAAAAGACCATCAATACCGTCAACCATATTAAAAGCATTAATACAGCCAATAACAGCAAAAACAGTAATTACCCCACCTACGTAACCATAACCTAAGCTAATATCACCAAATCCTAATATGTTTCCCAGCGTTACAAGCTCTGATTTAGCAAAGTAAATCATTGCTATAGATATAATAGTTTGCACGAGCATGCGTATTTTTACACTTAAGTCATACCTATCGTCTAATGCACCAACAGCAGTTAAACCTACAATACAGCACATATACAAGTTAGCATGGTTAATCATACCTGGGTGAGAGTATATGTATTGCACTATGGTAATACATATAGCTACACCACCAACAAGAGGTATATTGCCAGTATGCATTTTACGGCCAGATGGCTTGTCGACTAACCCTATTTTTCGAGCTGCTTTTCTCATTAAAAATAAACTGGCAAAAGCAATAAAAAAGGTAAACGAGAGATCTAAAAACATATAGTATTCCGATATTGAGGTAGGCAATTACTTACTAAAATTAATAACTAATTTTTAAAGACTATTTAAAGCAAGTAAGTATTTTTTTATCACTATTTTTTCATCAAATTCATTTTCAATTTTATGGCGACTGTTAGTACCAAATTTAAGGCGTTCAGAATGTGACATGGTTATTATTTTATCTAGAGCATCAATTAGGCTTTTAGTGCTTCTTGGTTCACAAATAAAACCATTAAAGCCATTATCAACAGTTTCTCTGCAACCAACATTATCGGTTGTTACTATGGGTTTACCCATAGCGCCAGCTTCAAGTAGAGACTTTGGAACACCTTCACGGTAATACGATGGCAGAACCATACAATCAACCTGCGCTATCTCGGCTTCAACATTGTCAGAAGTACCTAAATAATTAACTACACCTTCATCTACCCAAGCATTCATTTGTGCTTTTGAAACCGCTGAAGGATTATCAACATCTAAAAAGCCTAGTAACCTGAACTCAACACTATTACCATATTTGCTTTTAAGTGCTCGCGCAGCTTCTACGTATTGCCCTATACCTTTATCGAAAAGCATACGAGCAATAAGTAAAAAGCGAGTGACACCATCCTCGGGAGCAGGGGATAGAATAAAACGGGATAAATCGGCGCCAGAACCAGGCAATCTATCCGACTTAACATTCAGAGCTATTTGGTGAGACTTAAATAGTGCTCTATCATCTTCATTTTGAAAAAAAATAAAGTCAGCTTTGCTTTGGCTATATTTGTACAAAACCCTCGCTATTTTTGATGCAGGGCTCTCACTTATAAATAAGGTACCTAAACCTGCTATATTATTAATTGATTTGATGCCTACTAACTTTGCAGCAAGCGTACTATAAATATTATTTTTTGGAGTGAAATTTAAAACGACATCGATACTATTACTTTTATACATTTTATAAAAATTATAAAATGTAGCTAAGTCATTAACAGGGTTTGTACCACCACTATCTATATCAATGTGAATAAACCTACAACCTAGCTCTTCAAGCTTATCTGAGTAGTCATCTTTGGGCGCAATAGCAAAAACTTCAAATCCTTCGTCTATCATTGCTAAAATTGTATTTTTTCTAAAATTGTATAAGTACCAGCTTGTATTGGCTGTAATACCTATTATTTTTATCTTTTCATCCACGATAGTGACCTATATTATTTTTTAAAAATACCAACAACTTTTTGACTACTGCATACAATTAAACAATTAATTTTCATTTGTTCCATTTTCTCATATGCTGCTGATACTGATACATCAGGTGAAATAATGACTGGGCTACTGGTAAAAATATCGATAGCCTTCAAATCAAATATATCCTTTCCGTGTTTTTCCATAGAACGGCGTAAATCACCATCAGTAATTATCCCTTTAGCTTCTCCATTACAAACCATTAGGGCTAGCCCTAGAGAACCTTTAGACATTATATTTATCACATCATAAATTCCGGCATCACTTTGTACTAAAGGTAGTTCATTACTTATCATTTCATCTCTAACTTTAAGCAGTAACTTTCTACCTAAACTTCCACCAGGATGAAACCTAGCGAAGTTTTCTGGTTTAAAAGATCTGGATTCCATAAGAGCTACGGTCAGAGCATCCCCCATAACTAAAGTTGCAGTTGTAGAAGATGTTGGTGCTAACTGTAAAGGGCAAGCTTCTTCTGGCACAGCTATATTTAAAAAGTAATGTGAATTATTTGCAAGTGTAGATCTAGGGTTTCCTGTAATAGCAATTATTTGATTGCCATTATCTTTTAAGAACGGCAATAGCTTAAGCACTTCATCAGTTTCACCTGAGTTTGAAATAGCAATAAATACATCGTTTGGGGTAACCATGCCTAAATCACCATGAAACGCCTCACCTGGGTGCATAAAAAAGCTTGGCGTGCCTGTACTTGCAAACGATGCCGCTATTTTTTTACCGATAATTCCCGACTTACCCATGCCACAAATAATAGTACGGCCTGTTGTGTTTAGTATTATATTTACGGTTTGATCAAACTGGCTATCTAACTGGTTTTCTAGCGCATGTAAGGCTGTTATTTCGGTATTAATTACACGCTTAGCAATATTTAAGGTATTCATTGTTATTCCATTAATGCTTTAACATTTAAGTAATCTTGCTTGGTATCAATACCATGAGGTATATCACCATTGTAGGCCATAACACCTATCGTTAATCCATTACTTATTGCACGTAACTGTTCAAGCTTTTCGAGTTTTTCAAGTTTACATTCTGGGAGTTGGCATAATGTATTTAAGGCATTAACGCTATAAACATAAATGCCTACATGGCGTAAAGCATTACTTAAGTCACTTGGGTTATCGCGGTTTAAAGGGGCTGCGCTTCGGGTAAAATAAAGTGCTTTATTGTGCTCTGTAGTTATAGCTTTAACTACATTAGGGTTAATAAAATCGTCTTGTTTTGTTATTGAAGTTGCTGCAGTCGTTATGTCGTACATTTTATTTTGGCTTGCAAATTTAATTAATTCACTAATTAAGCTTGGCGGTATTAAAGGTTCATCACCTTGTACATTTATTACTAACGTACTGTCATCCCAGCCAAGTTTTGTAGCTACTTCGTTCACGCGGTCAGTGCCGCTAACATGGTTAACCGCAGTCATCAGAACTGGTAATCCAAGTTCATTAGCTTTAGCCTCAATACGCTCATCGTCGGTGGCAATTACAATGTTATTGATACCTAAACCTGCTTCTAAAACACGCTGTACAACGTGCCAAAAAATAGGCTTATTATTAATTTTAAGTAATGGTTTAGCAGGCAGTCTCGATGAGCCATAACGGGCAGGTATTACTACTTTCACTTCATTTAATAACATGTTTACTGCTCCATGTTGTTTACGTCATCAGCTACTATTTTATCTAAAAGTACATTATAAACGTTAGCTAATGTTCCGCAGCGTTTTAGTAGTAGTGTATCAGCCACTTCGCGAACAACACCGCAGCCGCCCTGCGCCTTAGTTATATGTTGTGCGTGTTCTAGTACTAACTCATGAGCATCTTTTGGGGCAAAGCTTACACCGCATACATACATAACTGGTAAGTCGAGCACATCATCACCTACAAAAGCAACTTGGTTTAAACCAATATTTAGCTCATTGCAAATTTTCTCAACACGAGGAAGTTTATTTTTGCAGCCTGTTACTATGTAATTAAAGCCCAGTTTTTCACAGCGCTGTGTTAATGCTTTACTTGCTTTGCCCGACACCACCCCGGTTTTAATACCGTGAGAATGTAAGAGCTCAATAGCGAGCCCATCTTTAACATTAAATTTTTTAAATGACTCTCCTTGAGAATCAATATATATATTGCCATCGGTCATTACACCATCAACATCAAATAGAATTAACTGTATATCTTTCATGTATAAGACCAAGCCCCAATAAAAACCGATTAATAAAAACTCTATTTACAATCAATAAATCCGTATAGAAAGTCCTAGTCATCTAACACACTAAAATAATCTAAAAATAGAACCTCAGGCAGATAACGACGAGAGTAGTCAACACGGTACTTAGCTGACTCCAATGAATTATTATATTTCCAGTGCATTAAACCATCAACAATGGATTCAACAGAAAGATCAACAACACTACCTAACAAGTCACTACTGACTATTTCTGAGAGACCACCAGGGCAATTTGAAACAACTACCGGTTTTGAGTAACAAAGAGCTTCTACCGCAACATTCCCAAACCCTTCTAATCGAGAGGGTATTAAGACAACATTTGCAGCAGAATAAAAGTCACTTAAATTATTTGAAAAACCATGGAAAGTAACATTACTTTCTATCTTGAGCTCTTTCACAATAGCCCTTAGATTGTTTAGTTCTGGACCGCTCCCCAAAATATCGAGATGAACATCAATACCTTTATGTACAAGTGATGCTGTACTCTGAATAGCCAAGTCAAAACCTTTATCATTAATTAAACGGCCAACACATAAGATATTAAAAGAGCCGTTTACAGGGTTTTCGGCTAAAGAAATAAGGCTTCCAATATTTTGCACACTTTCAGCAACGGCGTTGTTAATAACAACAAGCTTACTTTTATCTATATTATAATTTTCAATTAAATCGTTTCGAACCGAATCAGAAACACAGATAACTTTGCTAGAATGTTTAAAAGAGAATTGAGTAAGCAACCGAATAAAAAAGTAAATGACTCTATTATTTCTTATATCTTTAACTGATTTTACAGTATGTTGACTTGCCACAAGCTTAATATTAATAAACAAAGAAGCGATTGCAGACACTAAATTACAAAAGAAAACAGCTGATAGTATACGATCTCCAGAAGATAGAAGCTTAATTAACCTAAACAAAACAATTGGGAAAAGTAACCACTTAGAACTTGTTTTTTTAAGCCCCAGACTCACCACTTCTATATTGTTTTTTTTACACCAATCATAGTAGGGCCCTACTCTACTCAGTGATAAGATCTTTATTGGCCGGTTACTATTTTTTGAAAAATGTGCAAATTTAATGAAAAGCTTTTCAGCTCCACCACCTGAAAAGTCAGGAATAAAGATATATTGAACACTCATGAATAAATTATTTTCCTAAACCAATTGCTGATATGATATTCATCAATGCAACTAAGTTGAACGCATTTAAATTGAGTACCACTTTCTAATTCATCAAAAGTAACTGCATATTGAGCAATAACAGGAGCTAAATCATCAATTTTGCTCCTATTAATATTAAAAAGAACATTTCGCCCAATTGCTATTGCTTCAAAAAATCTCATAGGTATACCGCTCTGCTTCTCCGAAGGGAGCTCTAAAACGAAACTAAATCCCATGTAAAAACTATTAACTTCTTTATTTGTCATTTTTTTAAAAAAAAGGTAGTTAATAGGTATAATATTTAACTTTAAAATATTTTTCAGATAAGCCAGAAAAGGAATATACAGCTTAAATTCCAGCTCGTAGCCTAAGCTTGCAAGCTTTTCTTTAGCAGCAATTAATCGATTTAAACGCTCACCATGATAGCTTCCAATAAAAGCAACTTTTTTATTGTTCTTAGCACTTTCGTTAAGGCTACATTCACTAAAAAAAAGAGGCAAATAACGTAATCCGTATTGCTTACAATCATCATTATCGAAGCTCAATACGCTATCGTAATAAGCGATCACCTCCTTGGCCTTGGGATTATTACTAATAGAATCCCATTGATAGTTGATTAACCTTACGCCATCATGCTTAACTTTTAGTAAGCTTAAAAAATCGGAAGTGATCAACTCTCCTCTAACTATAACAACCTTATCCAAGGATAAGTGATCAGTAGATTTTAAAATATTAGTTAAATGCTTATTCTCAAGGTAAGCTTTTAGTTTAGGGAAAAAGCTTCTCGATAAATTATATATAAACCCACTAGGCCTTTCTGAAAAACACACTAGCTCTATATTTTCAATCTTTTCTGCTTCATTAATCATAACATTTTTATAATTGTAAAAATCAGGACAAATAATAAGTAATTTCAATTTAATTTCACCTTCCCCTTAATAAAACCATAGTTAAAAAGTTTATCTATTTTAAGAAAAACAATAACATACGGAAGTAAAACAACGCTAAACACAACCGATACAACTGAAAAGAAAGCATTATCTCTAACATAGGAATAATCATAGTCAAAAATCATAGAAATTCCGCCATTCAAAAGGACTATAAAAGGCATATGTAAAACAATAATTGGCAATGCTGCATTTGATAGTAAAGTTAAGTAATTAGATAAAAATTTAACCTCTTTTATATAATAAAAAACAGGAAGCGAAGCCCTAAAGAATAAAAAAGTAAAAACAATCAGATAAATTGGATTAGCTATATTTCCACTTGCTAAATCTACCCTTGGGTAGTTAAGTAAACTAATAAGTAAAATAAAAATAATTAGATAGCAACTTGCGTATAAAACATTCTTTGAATCTGTAATAAAAACAGAGCTAAGAAAGTAAATTGGTAGCATTATAAAGCTAGTATAAATACCAAAAGGCATGTTTTCAGGGCTAAAAAATATGTATATTAAGAAACTTAGAAGTACCGAAAACAAAAAACTATAAACTTGAGATTTCAACATTTTAAAAATCAAGTAGCCAAAGACGCTGTAAAAAAAGTAAGCAGTTAAAAACCATATAGGTGTATTCGGTTCCAATCGGCCATTAGAAGCATTCGCATAAGCTAAATTCTTTAATAATTGAAAGGGTTCTAACAATACACTGACACCACTTCCAAAATTTTTTACGAATACAATCCAATATAAAAACGTTATTACACAAGCTAAAATATAAGGATACAACAACCCCTTTACTCTAGAAGTAATAAAAATGGAAAAATCTTTTTTATTTAAAAAATAACCTGCAAAAATGAAAAAAGCGGGCATATGAAATAAATAAATAACTTTGTTAATTTCTGGCCAAGCACTTTGATGGCCAATTACGACCAAAATAAGTAAAAAACCCTTGAGACAATCAATGGTGTTATTACGCAAAATTAATTCGACTCTTTTGTGTAAGTACATATAACAGAGCTAAACCTAACCAAGGGAATGCCATATAAAATGGTGTTGAGGTTGACCAGTGTAAAAAATTAGCAAATAAGCTCGCAAATAATATCAAGATTGAACGCTCAATTTTAAAATAATTATATATTCTAAAAGCAAGAAAAAGGAAAAGGCTAACAAAAATAAGAAATGTAAAAACACCTGTTTCTGCTAATATTTTCAGTGGAAATGAAGCTAACCCTACTTCATGAAGTCTGGAGTAACTCCCAATCCCTCCACCAAAAAATATATTATTAATAAATAAGTCGAAACCATCTGACCATCGACTAAACCTTTCTAGTTTACTATTACTATCAGATAAAACCTTATTATTTATTATTTCATATAAAACATTGCCCAATAGAAAAAAAGTACTTGTTATCCCAACAACTAAACATACAAGCTTTAGTATTTTACTTTTAATATTAACAAGTAAGAAGAACGAGATAATTAGTAAGCCCATAATCCCAGTAGCAGAAAAAGTAGTTAAAATAGAAAAAAAATAGAATGAAAACACTATAGTTTTCAACTTAAATTTATCCCAACTTAAGTATATACATAATGGGGCCATGACATTTAAATACCACGCATAAAAACCAGGCTCTTGAAATATACTTTTATTGCGGAAAAACATACCTCCAAAGTAACCATATCCAACGTTATATGAATCAGGAAAATATATTACTGACTCAGTGATACTAAAATGAAAAATATTTATTACTATAAAATCAACCATTCCATAAATACATATTAAAATAAATGAAACAATGATAGGTCTAGATAAGCTAGGTAAACTCCATTTAGAAAAACACCAAACAGGCACTAAAAAATATAAAAAAGAAATTAAAATAATAGAATAGAAATGGTTCATATTCATATCAACATTGTGTATAAAATTTACAAGTGTCGACGTTAAAAACAAAATGACAAAAACAAAGTAGAAAAATGTAAATTTATCAAGAATTATTTCTTTTTTTAGTATCACAACTAGAAACAGTATGAATGAAATGATAAGAGTAATAGGTACCCATTCATGGAAGGCAAAAGCAGGATTAAACGCATTTAAAAAAAGATAAATACTACCAATCATTTTTAACCTATTTCCCTTAAGACCTTTGCAGGACTCCCAACTACAATTGAGTAATCCGCTACATCTTTATTAACAAAGCTATTAGCCCCAATTACACAATTTTTTCCGATTTTACAACCGTAAATAATTGCCCCCTCACCTATCCATGTACCATCACCAATTTCTACACGACCTATAAATTTTAGCCCTTGGTTTTTTATGGCTATTACATCGTTTTCAAATTTATGGCTCGTATCCGAAATATATACTTTATCTGCAATTAATACACCGTCACCAATCACAACACTTTTTGTGGCAATAATATGTGATAAACGCCCTATATCAGTATTGTTACCAATAATTATTTGTGGTGTTTCTTCAAAGGTCTTCAAAGCCATCAGCCACCCAAAATCAAATACGGTAACCCCTTTACCAATGGTTATGTATTTCATTCCACGTAGTATTGACGGTTTAAATATTAATGATTTTTTCCCAAACGATTTGAAACCATATGATAGAAAGAAAGTTAGAATTTTTGCCCTAACTTTTTTATTAAAATTGAATAGATACTCAATCATAGCTAGAGCCTTTTTTTAATTTGACTAAACTTTTAAAATCAAAAAACACACAAGAAATAACAAAGAACAAGCATGCTTCAATACTTATATAAGTAAACGAATAAAATATATTACTAGTGGTCGGGATTAAAGGCACTATAAGGGTATGAATTAAAACAAGTAAGACGAAAAGTAAAAAGATCTTAAATGTAAATACAATCTTTAATTTGGAAACCCTAACACTTAAAAAATATAACATAACATTACTTAAAAGGTTTACTAAAACAGCCGCTTTATATCCAAAATTAGAATAAGTAAATATAGATATAATAACGTTTAAGCAAAGTACAAAGAAAAAGTTTTTAGTATTGCTAATACCTTTATTACTTAAATTAATGTCTTGCTTCAAAATAGTTACTAACATAAATAAAAAAACAGAAACACACGATAAAACAGGATAAATAAAGCTAACGTGATATTTATTGTCACCAAAGTACTTAACAAAAACATCAAAGTTGAGACCTAATACTAATAACATTGGAATAAAAATTAGGCTAACCACGTTACATACAAAACCTAAAACATTATTTTCGGAGCCATTGACATGACTCTGCCTTATGTATCTGATACTTGTAACAAATATAGTGCCAGTAAAAAATGAAAAGATTACATTAAGAGGAACTTGAATAAAGCTATAAATTCCGGCATCTTCAACACTAGAATAAGTAGACAACAATATTCTCTCAATACCTCTTAGTAAAGCGTATGAGAGTGCTCCAATCACTATGGGCATACCGTATTTATAAGATGATAATAATATTTCTAAAGATAGCTGTGCATTTTTAATTAACTCTATTTTTATGACTGCAAAAAAGAGCAACGAAAATCCAACAGAAATAACTCGACTTAGAAATATGTCATTAAATGCATCGCCACCAATTGATGAATTATGGAGCAAATAAAACACAATAACCCAGCCTGCATTTAAGAGAAAATCATTTAAAGCTATATATTTAGAAAGTGATTTTGATATGTAATATCGCTGAATATACTCAAAACAACATAAAAAAACGAAATAAATAAATACATACATACTAATACTTGAAAAAGTAAAACTAAATATTAATGCGATTAATATCGATAAAAATATAGGCATAATCAAAACCGAGCTAAAAAGCTTGGCATCATCACCTGAACCATCTATCAACTCTCGCAACAAATACTCATAATTAGACAATGATATTAATTGACTTATAAATGGCATTACTAAAAGTATGGTTGTATACAACCCGAACTCAGTAATACTTAAAAGTTTAATAACGTATAGTAAAGATAAAAAGTTTAACAAAAAAGTTGATAGTTTTGACGAAATAAGAAATGCCATATCAGCTTTCGATATGCTTTATAATTTTTGAAACCACAGCATCGCTTTCTATGCTCTCATCCTGAAAATGACCAGGTAATAAGTAGTTATTGTAAAACTGTTCTAAAAATAAATTTACATATTTGTAATTTATTTTTTCTTCAGATGCTTTTTTTATCTGTTCTTTTAATTCATATTTACTATAAACAGGAAAGCAAATTTCACCCCATTTATAATAGGCATCACCAAGTACAACTACTGACTTACCTCTAATTAATGCGTCCATACCAGTCGTTGAATTATTCACTATGATTGACTTAGCGTTATCTATTTGCTTATTTAAGTCTGTGGCATTATCAATCGTTACATTTTTTGACTGATTGATTAACTCGTATATTCTACTATCGTATCGGCCAATATAAAGTGGATGCTCCCGAATTACTAAATCAAGGTTTTTAGGCATCGATTTAATAACATCAAAGACGAGATCAAAAATATCTTTATATAGTTTAGAGTTCAAAATCATTTGCGCATCTGAGGGAACTTGCAAAGCAAGGAGTGAATAATTGGAAGGCAATTTATAGCTTTTGTTATTACTTTTTTTGCTTAATAGTTTTTTCTTTACACGACCGAATAAACTATCCCCAGTTTGCGTATAAATAGGGTAGTAACTCATTAGTAGGTTTGGTGTTATTGAAAACAATAAATCTTTGTAACAATTTAATTTATCTTGTTTTGTTATTTTACTAAAAAACTTATTTTTTAACGGTTTTTTATTTAAAATTTCGAGCATATTTAAGTTGGTTTCTTGGGAAAAGTCTGGGCGAAAAGTAATATTGGAATTAACCCCACTTTCATCAAGAATTGTTGTTCTAAACGGACCCTGCTCGAAATATAATACACTTATATTTTTTTCTTTTGCTAACTCTAGCATAATCGTTGTTTGTGGACGACTATCTCCGGATGAAATAATAAGATCGTAACCAGTTAGTTTACTTTCCCAATATTCATTTATACAGTTTGCTTCATTAGATATTTTTTTCTTCAGGCCAGACAGTTCACTTCTACACTTTAATGTATATTCATAATGGAAACTTTTATCTACTGTCGTTTTACTTTTACCCTGAGCCTTTTCATATAAGGCATCAGTATCCCAATTTGAGTATTTTTTTAGATAATAATATGAAGAGGGGTAATAGCATACAAATGATATATCGCAGTTAATTCTACTTTTTAGTTGCTGCGCTATGACATCAAAATATCTAGCAAAGTCGTAATAATAAACCGTTATTAATATTTTTTTCATAGTTCTAATGTCATTTTTTCTTTAAAACTAATGATCATATCACTTATATCATCAAGAACATTAGATGGTGTGTAATCAGGCATTAACATTTTCAATGTAGTAATATCAGTCACTGGAAACTGTTCATTTGGAAAGTCAATATCATGCCAAATAATCTCACAGCCAGTATTAGCTTGTAATAAATCAGCAATTTGCTCTGCTCTTATGTTATACCCAGCCGCAATATTGATTATTTTTTGTAAACTATTTTTATTATTTGAAATTTTAATACAACAGTTTGCAACGTCGTGTACAGATACATAATCCTTCGAGTAAGTTTTATTTATATACATATCAACCTTACCTTTACTAATTGCATTCCTTGTTATTGCTGGCAAAAATAAAGGACTATTCAATGCTGCACCATAAACATTGCTTGGTCTTAAAATAGATACATCTCTACCGCTTTTTAGACATAATTCTTCGGCAACTAGCTTTGTTAGATTAAATAAGCGACGGTTGTCATCTGCACACACTGTTAGATCATGTTTTTCACTTGATTGTTTTTGGTTCATATATACACGTGTCGACGATATATATATTAGACGTGTAAATTTCGCCACCTCTAATAACTTAGCCAATAAACTAACATTAGCTTCAAATACTGAAAATGGTTCGTTTTTACAATCACCATTACCCGCACAATAAATTACTATACCCAGTTCACGCTCAAATATATTTTTATCATCTCTGGCAGGAATAAAAACATCTTCCCCTAGCCCCTTAAGTTGATTAGCTATCTCAGAACCAATAAAGCCTCGCCCACCAAAAATTGTATATAGAGCCATTAATTGCACCACCCATTGATCAAACTTTCTTTAATTTCACTTAAAGTAGGCTGATATCTATCTTTATCCGATAATAAGGGGGTTTTTATCGGCCAATTAATTTTCAGCTCAGGATCATTCCAAAGTAAACCGCTCTCGTCAGAAGGATCGTAATAATCTGTGCATTTATACTGAAAGTCAGCTATTTCACTTAATACACAAAAACCATGAGCAAAACCTGGTGGGACATAAAACTGAAGTTTATTTTCACCTGTCAGTAATACTGCCTCATGCTGTCCGAATGTAGCTGAACCTGGACGTAAATCCACTGCAACATCAAATACCTCGCCATCAGTAACTGTCACTAACTTTCCTTGTTGCTTTGTTTTTTGAAAATGTAGGCCCCTAAGCACTCCTTTTGTTGAGCGAGAACGATTATCTTGAATAAAATCTGCAGTAATACCAGCTGCTTTATAGCGCTCTTTCTGATACATCTCATAAAAAAAACCTCTATCGTCATCAAATACTTTTGGCTCAATAATTAAAAGGTCTTTTATTTTGGTTTTAATTACATTCATATTTTATTTTTCACTAACTATTTTGTAATGTTCAATAAATATTGACCATACCCTGTTTTAATTAAATCATTACCAATCTCGCGCACTTGATTTTTAGTTAGCCAGCCTTGCATTAATGCAATTTCTTCTAAGCAGGCAATTTTAAAGCCTTGGCGCTTTTCAACGGTTTGAACAAATTGAGATGCCTCTAATAGTGAATCATGTGTACCAGTATCAAGCCAAGCAAAGCCACGACCTAGCTGCTCAACACTCAACTTACCTTGCTCTAAATAAGCTTGATTTATACATGTAATTTCTAGCTCACCACGCGATGATGGCTTAACACTTTTAGCAATTTCAATCACAGAGTTGTTATAAAAATATAAACCAGTCACAGCCCAGTTTGACTTCGGTTTTTTTGGTTTTTCTTCAATTGAAAGCGCTTTAAAATTTTCGTCGAATTCAACAACGCCAAACCGCTCAGGGTCCATTACTTGATAACCAAACACACTCGCACCAGTTAAGTTTTGAGCAGCATTTTTAAGTTGTTTACCAAATGCTTGCCCAAAAAATATATTATCACCAAGTGCTAAACACACGTCGTCTTTACCTATGAATGATTCGCCAATAATAAAGGCTTGCGCTAAGCCATCAGGAGAAGGCTGAACTTTATATGTAAGACTTATACCAAATTGCGAACCATCACCGAGCAAACGAATAAAACCTTCTTGCTCCTCTGGTGTTGTAATTATTAGCACTTCGTTTATACCAGCTAGCATTAGTACTGATAACGGATAATAAATCATTGGCTTATCATAAATAGGAAGTAATTGTTTCGATACTCCCTTCGTTATCGGGTGCAATCGTGTACCTGAACCACCAGCTAAAATAATTCCTTTCATGTTACTCTCCTCCGGTATTTGTGTTTATTTCACCAAGACGTTCACGCTGATAAGAACCAGTTTGAACATTTTGACACCACGTTTGATTATCTAAATACCATTGAACAGTTTTATGCAGGCCTGTTTCAAAAGTTTCAACCGGCGTCCAATTTAATTCAGCGCTCATTTTAGTAGCATCAATTGCATATCGGCGATCGTGGCCAGGGCGATCAGTTACAAATATTATTTGCTCTGAATAATTAGAATCTTTGGGCACTAAATCATCTAAGATACTGCAAATAGTCTGCACGACTTCAATATTTTGCTTCTCGTTGTGACCGCCAATATTATACGTTTCACCGATTTCACCTTCAGTTACTACCTTGTATAAGGCTCGAGCGTGATCTTCTACATACAACCAATCGCGAATTTGGTCACCTTTACCATAAATAGGTAAATCTTTACCTTCAAGTGCATTTAAAATAACTAATGGGATAAGCTTTTCAGGAAAATGATAAGGCCCGTAGTTATTTGAGCAGTTAGTGATAATAGTAGGAAAACCATACGTTCTTAACCAAGCTCTAACCAAGTGATCGCTCGATGCCTTACTTGCTGAGTAAGGACTACTTGGTGCATAGGATGTTTCTTCAGTAAATAGCGGAAGCTCTTGACCAAATGTATTACCTTCTTGCTCATCTGGGTGAGGTAAATCACCATACACTTCATCAGTAGATATATGATGAAACCTAAAAGCGAGCTTTGCGCTATCTTCTAGTGTATTCCAATACTCACGAGCAGCTTCAAGCAAATTATAAGTACCGACAATATTGGTTTGTATAAACTCTGCTGGGCCAGTAATAGAACGATCTACATGGCTTTCAGCTGCTAAATGCATTACTGCATCGGGCTTATGTGATTTAAAAATACGATCAAGCTCTGCACGATTACAAATATCTACGTGCTCAAAACAGTAACGTTCAGACTCTTGTGCATTAGGAAGAGACTCAAGATTTCCTGCATACGTCAATGCATCAACATTAACTACGCTATCTTGGGTATTAGAAAGAATATGACGAATAACGGCGCTACCAATAAACCCTGCGCCACCAGTTACTAATATTTTCACAACAGATGCCTTTAAATTTGGATGTAATTTCATGTGAAAGCTGCTTTTTACCAGCCTCAAATATGATTTATATCGACAAAGCATCTCAGCCATTTATTTACTGAGATATTTTTTAAAACTGAGACAGCCGATTGTGACTATCTCTTTGGAAGACAATTTTTTACTTTTATTAAAAAGTGGCTAATAAGCCTTAATTTAAACTAAAGGCTACTTATCGCTTTTGTATTCGTAGTTGTAATATCCATAATACCCATACGCATTACTCGCTTTTTTAACTACACCGTTAAATACAACGCCTTTTACGTCTATGCCGTTTTGTTCAAAGCGGTTACGGGTTAGGTCAATTTCGCGTAAGTGGTTTTGTCCAAAACGAGCAACGAGTAAAGTGGTGCCTGTATGTGCACTTACAATAGCAGGGTCGGTAACTGCTAAAATTGGAGGGGTATCGATAATTATAATGTCGTAAGCGGCGCTTACTTCTTCAACCAACTTACTAAAATTGCTATGCATTAATAGCTCAGAAGGGTTTGGCGGTATTTGCCCACGTGTAATAACACTTAAACCTTCAACTTTAGTTGGTTTAGTAACTTGCTCTAGGTTTAAACGGCCAGATAGGTAATCACTTAATCCATCATCCCACTTTAAACCAAACTGTGTTTGTAAGTAGCCTTTACGCATATCGGCATCAATAATAAGTACTTTTTTACCGCTTTGAGCGAGTACAGAGGCTAAGTTAACCGATATAAACGATTTACCCACACTTGGGCTTGGGCCAGATATAGCAATAATGTTATTTTTAGCTTCCATCATCGCAAAGTGCAGGCTCGTACGTAAGCTACGTAGTGCCTCAATTGCTAGGTCAGCTGGGTTATCTAGCGCTAGTATACTTTTAGGCTTGTTTGTTTTATTTTTGCGGGCTCGCTCGGCAAAGCCACTTAGCTTATCTTGATAATCTGAGTGCGGTACACTTGCGTATACAGGTAAGCCAAGCGCTTCAATTTCTGCGGGGTCTTCAACGCCTTTGTGTATTGCTTTCTGTATAAGCACAACAGCCACGGCTAACATACCACCAAGCATAGTAGCCATTACCACTATTAATGCTTTTTTAGGTTTTACTGGCTTGCTGGTATTTACCTCGGCGTAGTCAATAATACGTACGTTACCTACGGTACCAGCCCGGACGATATCAAGCTCTTGTGTTTTACTAAGCAGTAATGTGTAAATTTGGTTACTTACCTCAACATCGCGCTTTAAGCGCAGTAGCTCTTGCTGAGTTTCTGGGAGGTTACCCACCTCACCAACTAGCTCTTGCTTTTGTTTATTTACAGCCTCTATTTGCTCCATCATACCTTGGTATGTTGGGTGGTCTTTTTTAAATTTTCGGCCAAGTTCTAAACGTTTTAGGTTTAGCTCTTGTAACTTGGTTTCAAGCTTTACAACTTGTTCAAGCACGCCTTGTGTTTCGAGCGTTATGTTTATTGACTGGCGTTTTATTTGGTAGTCGTTAAAGCGTTGCTCTGCGTATTCAAGCTGTTTTTTAATTTCAGGTAATTGTACTTCTAAAAATTCCAGCGACTTTTGCGCCTCTGCGCTGTTGCGCTCAACGTTACGGCGTACATATATTGCTGCTACCTTATCAAGCACCTTTTCAGCATAGCTAGGTTTTGTACTTTGTAAGCTTAAATTAATTATGCCTGAGTCTTTACCTTTTTCGCTTGCGCCAATAGCTGCTTGTAAATCTAAAATAGTATTAAGGCGATCTTTACGAGTAATTGTAAACTCTGTACCAGGGCGTGCATTTAAAGTACGAATAGTTAAGTTAAATTTACCATTTGTAAGCTCCTCACCAACTTTACCTGATAATATTTGCTCACTGTCGCCATTTAAAAGTATAAGGCTGTTGTTAGCTTGTGCTACCAAAGTAAATGTTTGATTTACTGCTGTACGTGGTACATCAAACCTAAATACATTTATGCTCTCACCACCCCATGCGTAGCTATTAGCACCAAAGCTAGGCTCAGCTAAATCGCCATCTTCCATTGGGGTGAATTTACGATAAGCGCGACTACCAATAAACGGGAATAGTTTAGGCTCTGCTATAACATCAAGCTTTAAAGTGTCTACTGCCTCGCCTATTATGCTTCGCGACTTTAGTAGCTCTATTTCGGTTACTGCGGCCGATGTACTTTCGAACATGCCTGCCATATCGTCAAAACCAGGGACTGATGCGCTGCCGTCTTCAACTTGTATCATTGCTGTTGCTTGGTAAACAGGCGTACTTAATACTGCATAAATAATACCTACAAACATAAACAGCGCAGTTACCGCTATTATAAAATATTTGCGATCGAGCAATGCGCCTAATAGCGCCATTAAATCAATTTCTTGCGTTGGTTGTGTGTTATTAGTACTTTTATTATTAGCGTTACTAGCGCTGTTATTCGGCTGGGTATTCATTAAATTAGCCATTCCTTATAAATACTTTTGCCAAGCGCTACACGCGCTGTCGATTAATGTATAAACGTGTTCAAAAGCCTCTTGGCTTTGGCGGTATGGGTCTGGTATTTCGGCGTTATTAATCCACTTACCGAGTAAGAACGTTTTACCTCGCGCCTCTGGATAACGAGCATGTACGTCGTTTAAATGGCGTTCTTCCATTACGAGTATTACGCTGTTTTGCGCCACTAAGCTTGATGTAAGCTGCTGGCCTTGGTGAGCATCCATATTAACGCCATGTGCGAGTGCGATTTGTTTTGCTTTTGCATCTGCTGGTTTGCCTTCAAGTGCTGTTAGCCCAGCAGACGATACTTTAATATTTTTGCCTTCAAGCTTTTGCTTTAAAACATACTCACCGGTAGGGCTGCGGCAAATATTACCTGCGCACACTACTAAAACTGAATCAAACATTTTTAAAAACCCTTAGTTTGCAGTTATATCGTCAACACTATCTACAGTAGCGATTGACGGTAATAGTAAGCTAATTACACGGTTCCAACGGGCAAGTGGTGCCGATGTTACATATACAATATCGCGCGGTTGTAGTTCAAACTGCTCAGCTAATACCATTGCCGCTATATTTTTAGCGTGTAACTGGTATACGTTTGCGATAACACCGGTTTGCTCTACGTCACTTTTGCGCAGTACAAATACGCCGTTAGCGTCGGCTGTATTTTCGTTTAAACCGCCCGAGTCGCTTAGCGCTTCGGCCAAGTTTAAACCATAACGGTTAAGCGTTACTGAACCTGCTTTTTTAACATCACCTAATACAAATATTTTTTGTGCATCGTTACGATTTACATGCACTATATCGCCATGTTGCAATAAACGGTTTTGCGAAATGTCACCATGGGCATAAAAGTCATCAAGTTTAATAACTTCTGTTTTATCGCCACGGGTAAATGTAACAGTGCGCCAATCGGCAGCATCAGTTAAGCCGCCAGCTTGGTTTAAGGCATCAATTAAGGTAAGTGGAATTTCGGTTACTGGATATACACCAGGCTTGTTTACTTCACCGGTAACGTAGGTTTTTTGGCTTCTAAAGCCAACTACTTTTACGTCTACTTGTGGGTCTTCTATTACTCGGCTTAGACGTTTTACAAGTTCGTTGCGTACTTGACTTATTGTTTTACCTGCAGCGGGTATATTTGGTGCGTAGGCGTAAGTAATGGTGCCGTCTCGTTGTACTCTAAAGCCGTCAAACTCTGCGGTACGTTGTACTGCTGCCGGTATTGTTAGCTCTGGGTGATCCCATACGCCTATTGTTAGTACGTCGCCAACACCTAGTTTGTATTCGTAGTTACTTACGTTTAAACCATCGGTGCTTGAAATTGGTTTAGCTGCTATACGCGCTTGATTTTGTTTATTTATTAGTAGCGAGTCGATTATTTGAATGTTTACTTTTTCGAGATCTTGTTCGAGGTTTTGTGTTTGCTCGCCTGAGTCTATACCTTCAAAGTGGCTGCCTGGTACTATTGTACAGCCGGTCATGCTTAGTATTGCGAGTATTGATGCGAGTGATTTACAGCTTAACGCCATTGTAGAATCCCAAAATTATTTTAATATTGCACTTACTCACCAACCTTGGTGAGCACTTGTATTTTAGCCGACTAATTAAAGCATGTGCACTATTGTGAAGCAATAGCCTTTGCTTTGTAAAAGCTTTGTTACTAAGTTTTTAATTAGCACTGAAATTATATCAGTATTTTCATAAGGTCTTTATGAATAAATTTAATTGATAGCCGTTTTTAGTAAAGCACTTAACGCATTCATCACCAATTGTACAAAGAGAAGCGAATTACAAGTCATTTAAACAAGTGCTTTATGGCTATTTACTTCTCTAAAGCGCAGTGCGCTCGACCTCTTTGTGAATAACCCTTATTACGAGCTTTGCTCGTCACGCCAGCAAGCTGCGCGTCTACAAAGTAACTTAACCACGGTGTTAAACTTTGCCGCTGGGCTTTAACGTTAAAAGCGCAGCGTGCTCATAACTTCTTTTTGAAATACATTTATTGATAATTGCACAAAGAGAAGCGAATGAGGAGTAAATGAGAAGCCATTTAAACAAGTACTTGTGGCTGTTTACTTCTCTAAAGCGCAGTGCCCTCTTAACCTCTTTGTGAATAAATCACTTAAAATATGATTGCACAAAGAGAAGCGAATGAGGAGTAAATGAGAAGCCATTTAAACAAGTACTTGTGGCTATTTACTTCTCTAAAGCTCAGTGTGCTCTTAACCCTTTTGTGAATAAGCCTTATTACGAGCTTTGCTCGTCACGCCAGCAAGCTGTGCGTCTACAAGTCAACTTAAGCACGGTGTTTTAAGTGCTTCAGGCACGCTTCCGCCCTTAGGTTACAGTTCCTAGTTACTGATATAAAAACTATTTTTTCGCGGCATAAAGCCGCTGCTACGTTTTTAGTTATTATTGCTTAATATCTTTATTATCTACACTTACTTCAATTTTTTGATTAAGTAAGTTAATTAGTAAAATACTGCGCAAGTCGCCGTCTGGCTCTTTGTATATTGCTTGTATATTACTAAATGAATCGTTATTCACACTTACTACATCACCTGTTTTTGGTATTTTTGATTCTATAGTATGTGCACGTTCATTTTTTAACTGGTCAATTATGTGCTTAGAAACCAACTGATAACTTGCCCCATAAGAAACAAAACCGCCTATTCCACGGGTGTTTTTTACAGCAGAAAAGTTACCATTTTTTGATTCAAGGCATACAAATAAATAATTAGGGAATAAAGCGGTGTGTTTGACGGTCCGACGACCTTTAACCAACCTTTCGGTAGTTAATTGGGGGTAAAACGCTTCAATCCCTTGATTTTGCAAGTTAGTTTTAGCTCGCTCTTCTTGCTTAGGTTTGCATACGACTAAATACCAACATTCCATAGTAGCCCTTAATACATAACTAAATTGCAAAAAATACAATTCCAAACTAAACAACGGCGGCATTATAGCCAACATAGAGTACCTATGTAAATAAGCCTTAGCGGTTAATAGTCACTCACTTTAACAAATATTGTTATTGAGTTTAAAGGGAGTAAAGGCTTTAACGCTAGTTTAGTACCCATAAAGCCATGTTTAGGTTAGGCTAAACAAAAGTTTAGCCGCGAAAATTTATTAAAAACTTTAATTAATATTTTTTAATAAATATATAAGTAAGAGCGCGAAGTAAATTCGCACCTACAGGTTGGTGTATGTTTGTAGGTGATATGTTGTAAGTGAAGTATTAATTTAGCCCAAGCGTTAGAACCTTGAATAATTATCGCTTTACTTCTACCTTAAAATTCAATGTAACAAATTGATGACAAGGAAGCACAATGCAAATACTTCACCACGGAGCAGTTAATGGCGTTACTGGTTCGTGCCACGAGCTGGTAGTTAACGAGCAAGCAAGTGTGCTTATTGATTGCGGGTTATTTCAAGGCGAAGACTCTAAAGTCGATCTTTCAATTGAGTTTAATATTACCCATGTTACTGCCCTTATTGTTACCCATTGCCATATTGACCATGTTGGCCGAATTCCTTATTTATTAGCAGCCGGTTTTAAAGGCCCTATTTTTACAAGTATTGCATCGGCCAGTTTATTACCTTTAGTAATAGAAGATGCTTTAAAAGTGGGTGTAACCCGCGACCCTAAAATTATAGCTGCCTGCTTAAGCTTATTAAATAAACGCATAGTTGCTGTTAATTATAAAACGTGGTTTGAACTACCTTGCAAAGGGCTCAATAAAGCTAAAGCGCGGTTTCAGCGTGCAGGCCATATATTAGGTTCTGCCTACGTTGAAATTGATATTACAAATAGCAATAACAGCAAACATCGCGTTGTATTTTCGGGAGACTTAGGCGCGCCCTATACCCCGTTACTCCCTTCGCCAAAGCCGCCCTATAAAGCCGATACCCTCGTTATTGAATCAACCTACGGGGATAAAAATCATCAAGGCCGTAAAGAGCGCACAAAAACGCTAAAAAACATTATTGAACGCGCCGTAGCCGACAACGGCGTTATTTTAGTACCGGCTTTTAGTATTGGCCGCACACAAGAACTGCTGTATGAGCTGGAGCAACTCATACACAGCTCATCTAAAAAGTCTAAGTGGCGAGACATTCACGTAATACTCGACTCCCCTATGGCAGCCAATTTTACTGAGCAATACAAAAACTTTAAACACTTATGGGATAGCGAAGCTAAACGCAAAGTTGCAAACGGTAGGCACCCGCTCGATTTTAAAAACCTAACTACGGTTGATTCACACAAAGAGCACTTGGCTGTTATTAACTATTTAAGTACGCGGCAAACACCAGCAATAATATTAGCGGCAAGCGGTATGTGCACAGGGGGGCGAATAGTTAATTATCTTGAGCGATTTTTAAGTGACAAAACCACCGATGTATTGTTTGTAGGTTACCAAGGTAATAAAACGCTAGGTCGCGAAATTCAAAAATATGGCCCACGTAATGGCTATGTTTTTATAAATGATGCCCGCATTACTATAAACGCCAAAGTACATACAATTAGTGGATACAGCGCCCATGCTGATCAAAAAGGATTAGTTAAGTTTGTAACGGGTATGCATAAAAAGCCAAGCCATATAAAAATTGTGCATGGCGATGATGATGCAAAAAACGCGTTAGCAGCAAAGTACAAGGAAGTGTTAAGTAGTGAAGTTAAAATAGAGATTGGTGAATTGTAGGCGTGAAGCTTGTTATCGCAATTTAATAAATACGTAAAAGCTGCGCTTTTAGTGCGCCAGCAAGCAAAGCGCTCACATACGTTGGAGGATGAAAATCCACGTAGGCGTGAAGCTTGCTCACGCTATTTAATTTATTCAAATGGAAATTAATTATATGGCAAACACACATAAACGTTTAAAAGGACGCTGCACTTCGGTAAACGCTTATTACTCTATTACAATTTGTTGTGATTTTCGTAAGCCATTATTTGCTAACTTTTTATGTGCACGGTTAATTGCGAGTGAACTCATTAAATTTTCAAAAAACAATTCACTTAATACTATCTGCTACGTAATCATGCCTGATCATATACATTGGATTTTACAGTTAAATAGTAGCCTTAACCTTTCAAACCTAGTTAGGAATTTTAAAAACATTACAACTTATAGACTTAATAAACATAGCGGTACGCATGGAAGGATATGGCAATCAAATTACTATGACCACAAAATAAGAAATAATGAAGATTTAATAGGTCAAGCGAGGTATATAGTCGCAAACCCTTTACGTGCTGGCTTAGTGGACAACATAAAGAAATATCCATATTGGGATTGTGTTTACTTGTAAAGCGGTGGCTTTAAAGCGCCAGTAAGCAAGGCGCCTACATGGTCACCATACATCGAGGATGAAAAATTCGCGTAGGCGTGAAGCTTGCTCACGCAAGTTAATAAATACGTAAAAGCTGCGCTTTTAGTGCGCCAGCAAGCAAGGCGCCTACATGGTTACATACACCGAGGATAAAAATCCACGTAGGCGTGAAGCTTGCTCACGCAAGTTAATAAATATATAAAAGCAGCGCTTTTAGTGCGCCAACAAGCAAGGCGCCTACATATTGACCTAGACCGAGGATGAAAAATCCAAGTAGGCGTGAAGCTTGCTCGCGCAATTTAATAAATACGTAAAGCTGCGCTTTTAGTGCGCCAGCAAGCAAGGCGCATACATGGTCACTACACACCGAGGGGTAATCCACGTAGCAAGTTAATAAATATGTAAAAGCTGCGCTTTTAATGCGCCAGCAAGCAAGGCGCCTACATGGTCACTATACCGAGGATGAAAAATCCACGTAGGCGTGAAGCTTGCTCACGCAAGTTAATAAATACGTAAAGCTGCGCTTTTAGTGCGCCTGCAAGCAAGACGCTTACATGGTCACCATACACCGAGGGGTAATCCACGTAGCAAGTTAATAAATATGTAAAAGCTGCGCTTTTAATGCGCCAGCAAGCAAGGCGCCTACATGGTCACTATACCGAGGATGAAAAATCCACGTAGGCGTGAAGC